>JADZDV010000600.1 GCA_020850915.1 Chloroflexota bacterium
ACTCGCATTGAAACTGTATCGAGACCACTTCGGTAAGTTACCGGTAGCGGTCAAGGGAAGCTCGGAACCCCTCGATGGTGCCGCGGCGTGGAATGAGAAGCGCACCGCACTGACGATTGGTGTCGTCAATCCCACATACAGCGAGGTGGCCTTGAAACTTGAAACGATGGGCGCAAAACTTGGTCGTTCTGCGCGGGTTTGGCGGATCGCAGGCACGGATCGCATGGCATATAACCATCCTGGCGGCAGTCCGCAAATCGCGATAGCGAGTGTGCGGGAAAAAATAGTGGACGAAGTCGTGCGCGTGCCAGCGCTCAGCATATCGGTTATCGAAGCGGGTGCGCGGTAGGCAGCTCGAAGCAATCAGAGGGGGGAAACCATGCGCGTTATTGTATTGGGCGGCGCGGGAGACATGGGCAGCAGAGCAGTCGAAGACCTCGCGATAACGCAGGATGTGTCGCTTGTCACCATCGCGGATTACAACACCGCCGCGGCGGAGCGTGTGAAACAGCGGCTGGAAAACGCGGCAGCGAAGGTCGAGGTTAAACGCGTCGATGCAACGGATAAGGCCTCCGTCGTAGATGCGCTGCGCGGACACGACGTCGCCGCCAGCGCGCTGGGCCCCTTCTACAAATTCGAAGCGCCGCTCATTGAGGCGGCCATCGAAGCGCGAGTCAATTATGTGAGTATCGCGGACGATTGGAGCGCGGTGCGCGACGCACTGACCTTGCACGAAAGCGCCGAACGCGCGGGCATCACTGCCATTACGGGAATGGGAGCAAGCCCGGGTATGACCAATCTGCTCGCGTGTCACCTCGCGCGCGGCATGGATCCGGTCAGGCGCATCGACGTAAGCGTGTATCAGCCCTGGAGTGCCGGCGGCGGCGAGGCGGTGTTTCGGCACCTTCTCTACATCGTGAGCGGCGAAGTGGCCGCGTTCCGCGACGGAAAAGCCGGGATGGTTCAGGCCTGCACTCAAACCCACCGGATAGAGATGCCCGTCTTCGGCGAACGCCGCTTGTGGAAC
>JADZDV010000156.1 GCA_020850915.1 Chloroflexota bacterium
CGCCACCGCCTCACGCGGCCGCCCCGCCTCGACCGCCCGGATCACCCGCTCACGCAGATCCTCGGAGTACGCCTTCATCCCTACAGCTTGACGAAACCATCAAGCTCGGTGCAACCTGCTCTAAAGACTGTCTGAGAAGGGTGTCGAGGCCGTCCGGGCCAGGCGCCGAGTCATCAACCGAGACATGGTGGCGTAGATGAGGGCTTCGTCGGTCTCGGTCAGGCGTTCGTAGTCGCGGGCAAGTCGGCGGCTGTGGAGCAGCCACGAGAACGTCCGCTCGACTGCCCACCGGCGCGGCAGCACGCCCTGGAAGCCCTTCTTGCCGCGGACGGTGCTGTACTCGAGGCGGAACCCGCCGGGTGCGGCCGGGTCCATAACGCCGAGGAAGCCGCGCTCCCAGGTGCGCGGATGCTGGACGACCTCGACGCGCCAGCCTAGCTGCTCCTCGATCCAGCGCCTGCCGGACCCAGTGTAGCCCTGGTCGACCCAGACGTGCTCCAGCCGGGGGAATCGTCGATCGGCGCCGTCCAACAGCAGTGGGACGCCCGCACGATCCTGGATGGCGGCCGAGTGCACCGTGGCCGTGAGCACGAGGCCCAGCGTGTCCACCAGGATGTGGCGCTTGCGACCGCTGACCTTCTTGCCGCCGTCGAAGCCGCGAACGCCGCCGACGCCGGAGGTCTTGACGCTCTGGCTGTCGATGATACCGGCGCTCGGCTGTGGCTGTCGTCCGACTCGAACGCGGACGCGTTCCCGCAGCGCGGTATTCAGCTCGTCCCAGATCCCGGTCCGCCGCCACCGCCGGAACCACCAGAAGACGGTCTGCCACGGCGGGGACTCGTGGGGAAGGCAGCGCCACTGGCAGCCGGTACCGACGACGTAGAAGATGCCGTCCAGGATCTCGCGGAGGCCGTGCTTCCACGGGCGCCCGGTCGCGGCCGGCCTCGGCAGGTGCGGCAGGAGCACGGCGTACTCCGCATCAGTCAGGTCGCTCGGATAGGCTCGTCTCATGCCAGAATGGCAGCAGACGGTGGACCGAAGCCCTTCTCAGACAGTCTTTACGCCACGCCCATGCTCACGCCGAGCTGATCCGCGAGTTCCTTCCGGATCACCACATTGGCGATGGAGCGCTTATTGACGTTCATCACGGCGATGATCGGCGCGCCGCTGGCGACGCCCACGTAAGTCCCCGCGGAGACGTCAAACTGGACCTCGCCGGCTGCTACCGCGGCGAGATCTGGGCCGCCACCGCGAGCGGCCACGAGCTCCATCGTGATGTTCTGCTTCTTCCAGAAGCCCTGCGTCCTGGCAATGTACATGGGGAGATTCGCCAGGCTCCCAGCGACGGGAACGATGAACTGGACGGTTGCCGGGGCAGTGCTCGCGGGGTCACTCGCGACACTCGGCCTGCACGCCGCAAGCAGCACGAGGGTGAGGCCTGCGAGCGCGGTGATGACGATTCTTGCTGTGATCACCTTCGTTCCCTCCAGTCAAAGGACGTGGCGTCACAGCATACGGTATACAGCATACAGAATTCGAGCATCTGTCAAGCAGTGTTGGTGCGCGGGCAGGTTGGGAGCCGGCGGATGGCCTGTCGACGGACCGCGGGCCCTTGCGAGCCCGTGCTCTCCTCGGCCGCGTGCTCTGGGGTGTTTCTATGGCTGTGTCCCGGTGAACCGCTTCGGAATTCCTGGACACCGGGCTGATGGGAATCAGGCTGCCACCTCGGCAGCGAACGCGGCCTGGACGGCTGCTGGCGTCTGGTGGCGGTGGCGCTCGATGAGCCACTCGCAGTTGTAGCGGTCCTTGAAGGCGAGGAGCGCCTGTCGGAGGGCTTCGACGGAGTCGAGCGGCTCAATCCAGAGGAGCTGTTCTTTGAGGGTGCGGATGAAGCGCTCAGCGCACCCGTTGCCCTCGGGCTCGCGGACGAAGGCCGGGCTGCTCGCGATGCCCAGGAGCCGCAGCTCGGTCTGGAACAGGTTGCTCATGAACTGGCTGCCGCGGTCATGCCGGAGCGCCAGGCCGGCCGCGACGCCCTCGCGGTAGCCGTCGAAGTGCGCGCGGATACCCTCCTGGAGGGGTTCGAGGGCCTCGAAGCGGGTGCCCCGTCGGGCGGCGTGGATGCCGACGCACTCGGCGGTGAAGTGATCGATCGCGATGAAGACGGTCGCGGTCCCCTCGGCGGTCCAGGCGGCGGTGGCGTCGATCCCCCACATCGCGTCGGGGCGGTCCGGGATGATCGTCCCGTCGTGCGCAGCCGGGCCGTGGACGACGGCGCAGAGACCCGCCGGCTCTGGGAGATGGAAGCGGCGACGCGGGGGCGAATTCGGCGCTTCACGCTCCCGGCTGAGCGCTTTGCGGGGATGAGCTGGCCGCTGGAGCACCTCGGGGCCGGCGCTGTTGTCGCGCCGGGGATGGGGCTGTGCGACCACGCCCGCGCGGCGATCCAGGTACTCAGCGGCGACGTGCCGGAGCGCGTCGAGTACGGGCATCTCGGCTGGCGGAAGCTGCCGGAGGGCCGGGCGTACCTGCACGCCGGCGGCGCGATTGGCGCGGAGGGCACGCTACTCGACGTGGCCGTGCGGCTGCCTGAGGTGCTCGCCCGCTATGTCCTGCCCGATCCGCCGAGCGGGGAAGCGCTTCAGCATGCAATCCGAGCGAGCCTGGCCGTGCTGGACGCGGCGCCGGCCGTGTGACCGTCCCGGTTTCGGGAGCCGCATACCGTGCCGTGCCCGGCGCGGCCGACTTCTCGGCGCACCTGGCCGGCCCGACCGGTGCCGGCAAGAGCGAGCTGGCGGCGCTCGTGCAGCAGCACTGGGGAGCCGGCCTTGATGCGCGGCACCTGCCCGGCGCGTGGTCGTCCACGGGCAACGCGCTCGAGGGGGTGGCGTTCGCGGCCAAGGACGCGCTTCTCTCCGTGGACGATTTCGCCCCGAACGGCAGTCAGGCCGACGTGCAGCGCTACCACCGTGACGCGGACCGCGTGTTCCGAGGGCAGGGCAACAACGCCGGTCGGCTGCGGCTGCGAGCGGATGCGACCCTCAGAGCGGCCCGGCCGCCCCGTGGGACGATCCTCGCTACGGGCGAGGACGTGCCGCGCGGCCAGTCTGTCCGCGCCCGCCTGCTGATTGTGACGGTCGAGCCGGATGCCGTCCGGTGGGACCGACTGACGCCTGCCCAGGACGTTGGTGCGGCCGGGCAATACGCGGCGGCACTGGCGGGCTTCGTCCGCTGGCTGGCGCCGCGTTACGACGACGTGCCGGCCGCCGTGCGTCGTGACGTGGCCGAGCTGCGCTCACGGGCGCTGGGGAGCACGTCGCACCGTCGAACGCCCGAGATCGTCGCGAACCTCGCGGTGGCCTGGCGTTTCTGGCTGACGTACGCGCTGGACGCCGGCGCCATCACGGAGGGCGAGGCGCTATGGGAGCGGGTCTGGCGGGCGCTCGGCGCG
>JADZDV010000157.1 GCA_020850915.1 Chloroflexota bacterium
CGGTCGGGCTTCGACGTATGGCGCCGTTCGCTCCAGCTCAGGTGATGGACAAGCGTCACGATCCGCGGGCTTCGGTGGGCTCGGAACGCGAGGTTAGCAAGCAGGCAGGATCCGCTCGTCAGACCGTCCTCGACAACGACAGCCGGAACCGGGTCTCTTGTCAATCGCCGGACCAGCTCTCGCGTGTGCTCGGGGTGGAAACCGGCCGGAACAGTTGGTAGGCTCACCAGGTCAACCGACCAGCCCCGCCGGAGCAGGCCCGCACGCAGCGCTCGATCGTAGAGATAGCCACCCGTCGGCTGATCGAGCGAGCCGTACACGACGAGTGCGACGCGCATGCGAGATGATAGTCGACGCTTGACGTGCACCGGCCCGAAACTCGGCAGGGTGTGGCGTGGGCGTCCCGCCGGCGCTCAGGGGGGCGCCAATCAGGCCGGCGACCAGTTGCGCAAAGTCATCCAGGTTGGACCGCTTCGGAATAAAGCCGTCCAGGGGGCTGATCAGCGCCGCGGGCAACACGCTCGCACTGGTCAGAGCAGCCTTGATGTCGACCAGCCCTCCTCTCTGGCTGCTGAATCGCCCGGCAGAGCTCGGCGCCATGCATGCCCGGAGTCATCTGCTGCTTATCTCCGGCGCCCCCTGCGCAAGCTGCCGCATCGTCTGGCCATCCACGCGGAACACGGTCCACTCGTCGAGCGGGACGGCGCCCAGCTTGCGGTAGAAGGAGATCGACGCCAGATTCCAATCCAGAACGGCCCACTCGAGGCGGCCGCACCCTCGGTCGAGCGCGATGTGTGCCAGCGATCGGAGGAGTGCTGTACCAACACCGTGTCCGCGCGCCGTTGGCTCGACAAACAGATCCTCGAGATACAGTCCCGGCTCGCCCAGGAAGGTCGAGTAGTTGTGGAAGAAGAGCGCGAACCCTACGGGTCTGTCGTCGAGCAGCCCCATGAGGACTTCACAGTACCGCTGCGCGCCAAAAAGGTGCTCGTGGAGCGAGCGCTCGGTCACCTCGAGCTGGTGCTCGAGGTGCTCGTACGCTGCCAGGTCACGGATGAAGCGCGCGATGGTGGGCACGTCGTCGGGCCTGGCGGCGCGGACGGAGCAGCACGGAACACTCCCCATAGCTTGCATCGTAGCCCATGCCGTCGGCACGCACCGGGCGGGCCCCAGGGCGTGTGATAGATTTGTGATCGGAGTGGCTTGGTGGCAGATCGGCTTCAGCGACTGTGGACACCGTGGCGCATGACGTACGTTGGCGGCGGAGGGGCCGACTCTGGGTGCTTTCTGTGCCAGAAGGCCGCCGAGCGGCGCGACCGCGAGAACCTGGTTCTTCATCGCGCCGAGCTCGGCTTCGTGCTGCTGAACCTCTTCCCGTACAACAGCGGACATCTCATGGTCGTGCCGTACACGCACGTTGGAGAGCTGGCCGAACTGCCGGCCCGGGCGGGGCATTCGCTCTTCGACCTCACGCAGCTAGCCGTCCGGGCGCTCCAGGCGGAGTACCATCCTGATGCCTTCAACATCGGCATGAACCTGGGTAAGGCGGCCGGAGCCGGGCTACCGGACCACTTGCACGTCCACGTCGTCCCTCGCTGGAACGGCGACACCAACTTCATGCCCCTCATAGGCGAGACTAAAGTCTTACCGGAGTCGCTGGAGCAGACCTGGGAGCGGCTGCACCGACGCTTCGAGTGAGGGCGGATGGGCAGCTAGGTGGATGAGCGCAGACCGAGCGTGAGGGCCGCGTTCACCAGGAACGCCAGCCCGAGCAGGACCAGACCCATTGCCATCGCCAGGGCGAACTCACCGCGCCCTGCCTCGAGCGCGATGGTTGTGGTCAGTATGCGCGTCTGTCCGACGATATTCCCGCCAACCATGAGCGACGCCCCAACCTCGGCGATAGCTCGACCGAAGCCGGCGGCAATGGCGACAAGCACTGGCCGACGCGCGGCCTGAACCAGCTCCCAGGCCGCTTGCGACTCGCTTGCGCCATCTGACCGCAGCGCGTCCAACAGCTCTGGTCCCAGTAGCTCCAGCGCGGAGCGGGTCAGACCCGCCACGATCGGCGTGGCCACGATCAGTTGGGCCGCGACCATCGCGGCCGGCGTGAACAGCAGTCGGAGCGGGCCAAGAGGTCCGCTCCGCCAGAGCAGGATGGTGAGCGCCAGTCCAACCAGCACAGGAGGTAGGCCAAAGCCGGTATTGACCACAGTCATCGCCAGGCCGCGACCCGGGAAGCGTCCCAGACAGAGGGCAGCTCCGAGCGGCACCCCGATCGCCGCGGCGAGTAGCGTCGCGGTCCCAGACACGGTCAGCGACAGCAAGACGATGCGACGAAGCTCCGGGTCGGCTGAAACAATCAGTCGCCCCCCTTCGACCAGCGCCTGCCAGATTAGCTCCACAGCGGCTCGACGCGCTCGGGGCGTGGGTACGATGCCGGACCTCCGCGCCGAGCCATCGCACCCCTACGGCGCAATCGCTGCCTCGTTCTTGCCGGCGTCCGCGATGAAGAGCGCCTGTCCGTACCTATCCTTTCCGAACACCGCGATCATCGCCTGCGTGTCCGGGTGCACCATGAAGTCCGCGAACGCGTTGCCGCCGTCCACGTTCAGCTTGAGGTTCGGGAACCTGTTCGGGTTGACCGGCATCACGTGGTAGACGTTGAATAGGACCGGGTCGCCCTCGAGGACAATCGGCAGATCAATCTGGCTCTTGCGCGCCAGCCAGGTCGCTCGATCGGAGATCGTGTAGCCGCGGCGTTGATCGGCAATGGTGAGCGTCTGGCCCATGCCACTGCCGCTCTCCACGTACCAGGACTGCCCTTTCGGGTCGATTCCGACCGCCTTCCAGAGCTGCTGCTCCAGCAGGTGTGTTCCCGAACCGTCCCCCCGCGAGACAAACGTAGCCTTCCGATCCGCCAGCGTCCGGAGTGCGTTGACCGCGCCATTCACGCCGCGCAGACGGGCCGGGTCGTCGGGCGGACCGACCAGCACAAAGTCGTTGTGCATGACGAGCAGGCGTCTTGTGCCGTTGCCCTGCGCCATCCACTGGAGCTCTGCCTGGGGCGCGTGGACCAGCACGACGTCGGCCTCGCCTCGCCCTCCCAGTGCCAGCGCCGCGCCGGTCCCGACGGCAATCGTCTTGACCTGGTAGCCGCTCTGCCGCTGGAACCGCGGTACCAGCACGTCCAGCAGTCCGGAGTCCTGGGTGCTGGTCGTCGTCGCCAGGATCAGCTCCCGTTCACTCCCACTTCGGGGGACGGCAGTCGGCTGCACCCCGCCGGCGCTGCTCGCCGCTGGAGGCGGCGAGGCGGCCGGCACCGCGGCCGGTGAGGCCGCCACACCGGGCGAGGCAACCGCCGAGGTCGTGGCCACCGTCGGCGCCGCGGTTGGGGCCGTGGCCGTCACCGACGTGCTGGCCGGCGTGACAGCCGAGGGCTGAGGCGCGCCGGGGCCACAGGACACCAGCGCCAACGTCAGCAGCATGACGAACAGGGCGCGCGGTGGTCTACCCGTCCCGTGCAACTCGCTCGCTCCTTTCCGAACCCCGGCCATACCTGGTCCGGGACTCCACCTGGTGAGGCGCGCTCTCGCGGCGCTGTCCAGTGCTCGAGACGGTATAGCCGCCGAGCTCACCGATGGTCCGCCGAAAGCTCTCGTCGCTCAGCATCTCCAGCAACGCCACGACGCCCGGCTCATCGAGCGACTCGCGCGGCACGACCAGCTCGTACGGCTCCACGGCGACCGGATGGAAGGCCAGTCCATAGGCAAGCGCGGCCGCGCGAACGCCGAGACCGCAGTCTGCCGCCCCATCGGCGACTGCGCTGGCGACGGCGAGATGCGTGGTGTAGGTCCGGCCGTCTGTTCTGATCTGTTCGAAGGCGATCCCCCGCCGCCTCAGCTCGTGCTGGAGGAGCGCGTGCGTACCAGAGCCCGACTGGCGAGCTGCCAGCACGACGTCCGGCCGGGCCAGATCCTCGATTCGGTGGACTCGCTTGGGATCGTCCGCGGCGACGATCAATCCCTGTTCGCGGCTCGCCACCATCACCAGCACGGCAGACCGTGGGGCCAGCATCCGAGCCACGAACGGCAGGTTGTACTCGCCGCTTTCCTCGTCCAGGAGATGGCAGCCCGCGAGATGCGCCTCTCCCCGAGCGACCGCCGTCAGACCAGCGAGGCTGCCCTCGTAGCTGGCGTGGAGCCAGACGGGTGGGTCGCGCCGCTGCAACCGCGCGGCGAGCAGATCGATCGTCAGGTCATGGCTGCCGGCGAACGTCAGGGTGAGCTCTGCCGCGGCCCGGGGCTCCTCGGCCTCGCGTCTGCTGGTCTGCCACCGGGCAAGCTGCACGCTGACCGCCGCCTCGATCTGCTCCGGCCGATACCCGAGACCGAGCGCGTGGAGCACCGCCGAGCCGAGCAGCTCTCGCAGACGGGCGACTCGTGCTTCCTGGTAGAGGTGAGTCTCCGGACGCTGCGCGACGCGCGTGCCCGCGCCAGTTTGAGTGGTCAGCACGCCTTCGCGAGCGAGTGTCGAGTACGCGCGTCCAACGGTGTTGGGATTGACGCCCAGCTCGCAGGCGAGCGCACGTACCGTGGGCAGCCGCGCTCCGGGCGCCAACTCTCCGCGCGCGACTCTTGCTCGCAGGTGGTCGCAAAGCTCAGCATAGCCGCGCGGACGCACGGAGCCTGTCCTCGTTTGTATGAGATAGCCTAGGATAATCCATATAACACGCGACGTCCAGCCTGTGGGCCCTCACAAGCTCCAGGCTGCGGTTTGCTTGTCTCCAGGCTGAGCGTGAGCTAGACCAGCGCCACGGTGAGACCCGCGGAGCGTGCAGGCATTGCCATGGAGATCCCACCCTGGCCCCCCAATTCAGTCCGGGCGCGTCAAGCCCTCTCGCTCTGTGATACATAATGGACACTCCTTCGCAGAGGGGCGGTCTGTCCGGTGGCCTGGACCGGGGCGCCAGTCGCGGTTGTGCAGGGTGTTCCCGGGCTATCGCCGGGGCGCCGGGTCCGGTGCTGAATTCGGGGCGCGACGAATGTCCGACAGGAGGTCTTGGACGAGGTTGAGAAAGCGGCGCAGCCCACTCGCGTGGGTTCGAGGCCAACGATCTGAAACTCAGAGCGAAACCGTCCAATCGCCGCCACGCAGAGGGTTTCGTGCGTTTGTCCGTGGACCGCTCCCAGTCCGGCACCATCGCCAGAGCGTAACGAGCAGACGGTACCAACGGGCGGCCGTCCGTCTCGAACTGGCAGTGTCAGTCGTCCGGAATGCGCGGTCGCCGGTCACTGCTGCTCAGGGCCGAGCGTGCAACACCCCGTCAGACGTGCAGCTTGGTCGGATGGGGTGTCAGGGACGCACCGGTTGGAGGAAGATTGGTGGCGAGCCGCCAGGTCGGAGAAGGGCGTGCTCACCAATGGGAGATGGTCCCCGCGACGGTCCCTGGGAGCTCGCGGGACCGTCGCGTAGTCTGGCGGGCCGGTCGCTGCGTCGTAAGAGCTAGGAGTGGTCAATCATGCGCATCGCGGTTCTTACGGGTGGCGGCGACGTTCCCGGTCTGAACTCCTGCATCAAGGCGGTGGTCAAGAGCGCCGAGGCCAACGGCTGGGACGTCATCGGCATCCGCCGGGGCTGGGGCGGACTGCTGAGCTTCGACCTGGACGACGAGACGGCCTCGCGCGCAGCGCACACGGAGCCGCTCACGCAGGCGAGCGTCCGAACGATCGATCGCTTCGGCGGCACCCACCTCCACACCTCTCGCACCAATCCTCAGCGCGTGCGTCCGGCGGATATGCCCCCGTTTCTGCTCAGCAGCAGCCCCGCGGATGGACAGGAGCGAGTGGACTGTACCCCGCACGTCCTGGACGTGCTCGAGCGCCTGGGCGTGGACGTCCTGGTGCCGATCGGGGGCGACGATACGCTGTCGTTCGCCGTCCGCCTTCACCAGGAAGGCGTGCGGGTCGTCGCCATTCCCAAGACCATGGACAACGACGTCTACGGCACCGACTACTGCATCGGCTTCAGCACCGCTGTCACCCGCGGAGTGGACTTCATCCACGCCCTGCGTACGCCGGCCGGCAGCCACGAGCGCATCGCGGTCGTCGAGGTGTTCGGCCGGAACAGCGGTGAGACCGCGCTCATCTCTGCCTACCTGGCTGACGTCGACCGCGTTGCCATCAGCGAGGTGCCGGTCGACGTGGAGCGGCTCGCCGGGCTCCTCCTCGAGGACCGCCGGCGGAACCCGAGCCGCTATTCCATGCTGGTGATCTCCGAGGGCGCCAGCATGCTCGGGGGGCAGGTGGTCGAATACGGCCAGGAGGACGCCTACGGCCACCGCAAGCTGGGCGGTATCGGCCTGGCCACGTCAGAGGCGATCAAAGGGCTGACCTGCGTGGACACGGTCTACCAGCAGCTCGCCTATCTCATGAGGGCAGGCGCCCCGGACTCGCTTGACCGGATGGTCGCCGTGTCCTACGGGACGCTGGCGGTCCAGCAGATCGAGCATGGCTCGACCGGCGTGATGGTGGCTCTGCGCAATGGCAACTACACGACCGTGCCGGTCGACACTCCGATCCGCGGTGTGAAGCGCGTGGACGTCGCCGAGCTGTACGACGAGGCGACGTACCGACCGCGTGTTCGCCACCTGCTGGGCAAGCCGATGTTCCTGTACTGAACCGAAGGCTACGCCGGAGTCTACTTTCTGCTGACTCTGGTGACCGCGGGTCTCACCGTGGCTCTGAATTGGAGCTTGTTGTGCGCTCTCAGGCACAAGCGGGCCGAAGCGGGCCATCCAGGCAGTGCTCCGCGCCACGCTCCAGCGTTTGGGCAGGAGAACGAGGCCGAGCTGGGCTTCAAGCAGTTTCACGACCTCCGGGTGGATGCCACGGGCGACGGTATCCTCGGCTGGGCCTGAGGCGGTGCGGCCCTGTTCCACGACGGCGACCTGGCTCCTCTCGCTCTTGGCGTACACGATTCTTGCTGGTAAGCTAAGTGCCGTGAGTCCGACAATTGTCCAGCCAGACCTCGACGAAGAAGTCATCCAGCGGCTCAAGGCGATTCCGCCGTTCAAGGTCGTCGTGCTCGACTGCGACTGTCACAGCTTTGACGAGGTTGAGGTCGCGCTCTGCCGCACCATTCCTCGGATGACGCGCGCCAAGGCGCACCAGCACGCCTACGAGGTCCACACCACCGGCGCCTCGGTGGTCGCTCGTGCGCCGAAAGAGCAGGCGGAGGCGTTCCAACACAAGCTCGCCGGCTTTGGACTCCGCGTGACCATCGAGCCAGACTAGCTCGCCACCACGGCAACGGTACGTGACGCCCTCTGTGGGCGTTTGGCCTGCTGGTGGGTTACGCCCCGAATCCCCGAGGCCCTTCCGTTCATGGTTCAGCCCCAATCGAGTGTGATGTGACTCACTTGCAGCGTTGGTGCCCCGGGAGTACGGCGGCTTGGACTCGGACAGACAGACCCGCGGCTGCCTCTTCGAGCTGCTCGCCCGCTATCGCGTCGCCATCGCCATGACTTTCCGCATGCGCTCTGGCGTGGGGGGCTTCAGTCGCGCCATGAGCACCGACCCGTAGGAGCGAGAGAGCGACGTGCCCGTGGTCGAGGGTGGCCATAGGTCCTCCGGCGAGCAGGCTGGGCAGACCGATCCTGACCCGCCTTGACCTTCGTCCGGGGCGTCGCTAGTATCGAACGCACGAGTAAACAGCAATTCCCTCTTGAGGAGCAGGCACATGGCCGAGCGGCGTGCGCTGGTACGATGGTGCGGAGCCGGGATCGTGGAGCTGGCGACGCCAGACTACCGCCAGATGGCGTATGTGGACGCCTGGTTCTGGAGCAATCGCGGCTGGGCGGCTTTCGGTGTCGAGAAGCCGCCAGAGTACTCGAGCCCGGAAGGCCTGGTCCAGTATGTCAAGGCCAGAGGTGCCGAGTCGGTGCTCATCGCCCTCACTCACGATCACCTCGACCATATGGGCGACTACTTCGAGACTCTCACCACGCTGCACCAGGCGGGCATCAACCTCAAGACGGTGGCCCAGGCCGATATGGCGCGGTTCGGAATGGTGCAGAAGTACCGGGACGCTGGCCTGGAGCCGAGCGAGACGGTAGTGAACGCGGGCGGCGGGGTGAACATCGGCGGCTACGTCGAGTGGGACGGGATGAAGATCCGGGTCGTCCCGGCCGTGCATTCGACCTTCTCCGGCTTCCCGCCGATCGGATACGTCCTGGAGGTTGGCGGCATCCGCTTCTACGCCTCCGGTGACACGGACGTCTACGGCGACATGCGTCTCGTGGGGCAGCGCTTCAAGCCGGACGTCGCTCTGGTGTGCGTGAGCGGCGGCGCCTTCACCATGGATCCCGAGGGCGCCGCGCTGGCCGTCGAGTTCCTCGGTGCGCCGATCGCCATTCCATACCACTATGGCCACAATCCGCTGTCGCTCGGCCCGGAGGCCGGCCAGCAGTTCCGCGAGCGTGTGAAGGCGACCATCCCCAACCTGGACGTACGCGTCATGACCCCGGGCGAGACGATCGAGCTGTCGTTGCCCTGAAAACGGGGTCGGGACGGCGCCGCGCTGTCCGGACCAGGCTCCTGGTTAGCTGACCAACCCGCTGCCCGGCGCTGCCGGCCTTTCCACCGGCACGACGCCGCGCGTGCCGGGCCCCTCCGGAGGGGCATCCCTCGGCCCGAGCGGACCGCCACGCCGCGCCTTGGCGCTCCACTCCTCAACCTGGATCTCGAGGAGCGCCGTGCCCGAGAGATCCGCCTCGCTGGGCGCGTCGTAGTCCAGGCCGATCGTCCGACCGGGAAAATATCGCCGCGTCATGCGGTCGTAGATCGCCCGCTGCTCGACCTCAGCCACGATCTGCCGCGCTCGCCCGAAGCCGACCACGCTTCGGTAATTCATCGAGTGGTACCTGGCGCTCCGAGAGTAGACGAGCCCGTCGAGCAGAGTGATGCTGACGCAGAGGGGTGCGCCGCTGGCCAGGTGGCTGGCCGCTCGGCCGCCCTTCGCGCTGTGGATGTAGAGGCGGTCCGGCTGGTCCGGGTCGAACTGGTAGCCGAACGGGATGACGAAGGGCTGACCGTCCTGCACGAAGCCCACGTGGACAACCATCCCCTGTGCCACGATCGCGGCAGCCTCGTCCGGGACCGCGCGCTCGGGGTGGAGGCGAATGCGCGCACGTTCTCTCATCGGCTTCCTCACTGGACGAATGCCCAATTCTGGCACACCGAGCCCTGGGTCAGCCTCCCCATCCAACCGGTCGCGGCTCCCACCCCTTCTGGCGACGACGGTCGCAGAGTGTGACGTGACTAACCAACTCCCCCACCGGTCGCGGCTCCCACCGCCTGTAGGAACCGCGCGATCGCCACACCACAGCCGACGTGAGGCACCCAAGCGCCCTGCCCTCGAGCACGTAGCTCCCGCTCCCTCTCCCGCTCCCTCTCCCGCTCTCGCTCCCGCTCTCGCTCTTGCTCTCGCTCCCGCTCTCGCTCTTGCTCTCGCTCTTGCTCTCGCTCTTGCTGTCGTTCAGAGGCCGCGGGTAGACTCTGGCTATGCAGACCGTCATTTCCGCCGATCGCCTGTTTGATGGGACCGGTGATCCCTCGGTCGAGCGCGGCGCGGTGCTGGTCGAGGACGGCGTGATCCGCGAGGTCGGGACGATCGACACGCTCCATCGGCCCGGCGGCCCCTCCGAGCGGGCGCACTTTGCCGACTGCACCGTGCTTCCAGGCCTGATGGACTGCCACGTCCATCTGACGTTTAGCGGCTCGCCCCGTCCGCTGGGGGAGCTGCTCTCCGAGAGTCCGCGTGCTCTGCTCCTGCGGGCGTTGCACAACGCGCAGATAGCGCTCTCCGCGGGCATCACCACCGTGAAGGATCTCGGAGCCGCGGATGGGCTCTCGCTCAGCCTGCGAGATACCATCGCTCGCGGGCTCGTGCCCGGGCCACGCGTCCTGGCAGCGGGTGCGCCGATCACCACCACGGGTGGCCACTGCTACTGGCTGGGCGGCGAGGCCGATACGGCGGATGACGGGCGCCAGATGGTGCGCCGGCTGGTCAGGAGCGGCGCCGACGTGATCAAGGTCATGGCCACCGGCGGTCGGCTGACGGTCGGG
The DNA here is from genome assembly GCA_020850915.1 of Chloroflexota bacterium. The sequence goes on from JADZDV010000157.1 coordinate 10,128, forward strand.
AGCAACGTCTCGGCGGCGCAGTACAGCGTGGCCGAGATGTCTGCGCTCGTCGAGGACGCCCACCGCCTCGGTCGCAAGGTCTCGGCGCACGGGCACGGCACGGCCGGCATCCGAAACGCGGTGCTGGCAGGCGTGGACGTCGTCGAGCACTCGTCGTGGGTCGCCTCGCGGGCCAGCGACGAGGTGGAGTACGACGTCGACGTGGCGTCGGAGATGGCTCGCCGCGGCATCTTCCTGAATCCGACGCTCATGCCCGCCGAGGCGCACGTGGGCCTCGAC
>JADZDV010000158.1 GCA_020850915.1 Chloroflexota bacterium
AGCGGAGTCTGGCGAAGGATCTGGGGGCGAGCACATCCTGTGAGCCTTCGGGGTCACCGGGGTGGTGACGTCCAGGAAGGTACATGATTCCGCGCGCGAGGCAGCCTCCGTTACACCTCTCGACGGCGGAGTAGATTATCGTGCGACGCCACAGTGACCGCCTCCTGGTCTGGGGCGGGGCGAGTTCATGACACGATCGCCGTGCGGATCCGGCGTTATCGCAAGGCGGGCCACTCGTCGCGGTAGCGGTCGCCGAGAGCCTGCCGTGGCGGCTAGAACGACTCAGCACCCTGGGTATGGAGCATCCAGTAGATCAGTTCACAATGTGCAGCGTATTTCCTTCAAGTGGACGGACGCTGATGCCGATCGTGGCTCGTCCTGCTCAACGATGTAGTGAGTATCCCGAACAGGTGCGGCGCCAATGACTGACATCCTGCTGGCTAATGCTCCGTTCCTCAATGCAGGTCTAGAAGATGCAGTTGGCGTGGCCGGGAGGCTGCCATGCCGAAGCTGCTGCGTGCCCGACCGCCGCTCGATGGACAAGAAGAACGCCGGGTCCGCAAGCTGGCCGGGAGCCGGCATGCGCCTGGAGACTGGATCCGTCACGCGCGCATGGTGGCGCGGAGCTGGGATGCACAAGCGATACGTGGTGGCGCTCAAGGAGCAGGAGCGGGAGACGCTAGCAGGGCTGATCGCGGCCGGGACGGCGCCGGCGCGGAAGCTGACGCACGCGCGGATCCTGCTGAAGACGGACGCGCGGCCGCAGGGGCCGGGCTGGGTGGACGACCGGATCGCGGAGGCGGTGGAGGTGAGCCAGCCGACGGTGGCGCGGATGTGGCGGCAGTACGTCGAGGACGGGCTGGAGGCGGCCCTGAACCGCCGTGCGCCGCCGTGCGCCGCGCCGTGAATACCACCGGAAGCTAGACGGCGAGCAGGAGGCGCGCCTGCTGGCGGTGGCCTGCGGCAAGCCACCGGACGGCCGGGCGCGCTGGACGCTGCGGCTGCTGGCGGACAAGCTGGTCGAGTTGGAGGGCGTCGAGGAAGTCTCGTACCAGACTGTCCGACGCGCGCTCAAAACAACGAGATCAAGCCGTGGCTGAGCAAGCAGTGGTGCATCCCGCCCCAGCAGGATGCGGCCTTTGTTTGGCGGATGGAGGACGTGCTCGACGTCTACACTCGCCCGTATGACCCCCGATTCCCCCGAGTCTGCATGGACGAGACGAGCAAGCAACTGCTGAAGGAGCCCCGGCCGTCGCTCCCGGCCGCGCCGGGCCAGCCGACACGGGTCGACTATCAGTACGAGCGGGGCGGGGTCGCGACCCTCTTCCTCTTGTGCGAGCCGCTCGGCGGCCGACGCTGGGTGAGCGTCACCGACCGCCGCACCAAGGTCGACTGGGCCCGCGAGATCCAGGAGCTGGTCGACGTCCGCTACCCCGACGCCGACCGGATCGTCCCGGTCATGGACAACCTGAACGTCCACTCTGAACGTCCACTCGCCGGCCTCGCGCTACGAGGCGTTCCCGCCCGCCGAGGCGAAGCGGCTGGCCGACAAGCTGGAGATCCACCACACTCCCAAGCACGGGAGTTGGCTCAACATCGCTGAGATCGAACTGAGCGTCCTCAGTCGCCAGTGCCTCAGCAGGCGACTCCCGGACTTCGCCACCCTCGAGTCCGAGGTCGCCGCCTGGCACGATCGCCGCAACGCCACGACTGCCACGGTCGATTGGCGCTTCACCGCCGCCGATGCCCGCATCAAGGGGCTGGTCGGCGGCGCGGGTGGGCGAGGCGCTGGAGCGCGACGCGCACACGATCGGCGAGTGGCTGGCCCGATTCCGGGCGGGCGGCCCAGAGGGGCTGAGCTGCGAGCAGAGCGGCGGCTCCCCCCCGCCCTCGACGCGGAGCAGCAGGCCCAGGCACAGGCAACCATCCAGCAGTCGACGCGCGAGGGGGGGATCGACCTGGCGGACTGGAACTGGAAGGCGGTGCGGCAGGTCGTCCATGAGCGCTTCGGCCTGGCGCTCGGTCGCAGTTGTGGACGGACTCTCCAAGCATCTCCTCAGGACGCGACACGGCAACGTCTTCAAGCCGGCTGCTCTGGCCCTCTTGCTTTCCGTCCCGCTCTTCTCCGCGGGTCAGAGCGGGTGGGGCGCTCGCGCCGAGCTGCGCTGGCCGTGGATCTTCCTGCTGATTGCGCTGGGCGCCGTCATCGTCGATCGGGTGGAGGAGTTCCCGCTGATCCTGTCGTTCACCGGCCTGTACTTTTCCCTGCTCACCATCAACACGTTGGTTGACCCTGGGAGGGTGGCAGAGCTATTCCATGCACCGTTCATTCAGGCAGCACCGTTCTTCGCGTGCTTCATGCTGACGGAGCCGCCAACTGCGCCCGGGCGATACGCGGCCCAAGTCTGGATTGGCATCCTGGTAGCTGTAGTGCCCTGTGCCGCCCAACTTCTCGGCGTCGGGCAAAGCTACCTGCTGGTCGGGATCCTGACCGGAAACCTCGTCCTCACCGCGCGCCAT
>JADZDV010000159.1 GCA_020850915.1 Chloroflexota bacterium
ACCGCCGGGGGTGCCAGTGGGGCGACGACCGTGAGCCCGTCGCTGTTGGGCATGCTCGTGACACTGGCCACCTTCCCCGTGGTCTTTCCCGGTCAGCGGCGCTGGCCGGGTCTGCCGCGGCCGCGAGCGACCGCGCTCATCGGCCGGACTGCCGATCCGCGGCCCCACCCGCACGGCCAGACCGGTCAGGGAGCGAGATGATGGCCTGGCGGGATCGTGCGAGATCTCTCGGCTGCGCCGTCATGACGGCGCTTGCTCTCGCTGCCGTGAGCGCGGCTCTGGCTGCATCGCCTGGTGCTGCCGGGCCGGTCTGGGCCGCGACTGCCCCCGCCGCTCCCAGTTCAGTCCCGCCTGCCAGGCCAGTGCAGCAGCCCTTGAAGCCTGCTCTGCAAGCGTGCGCTCCTCCCCAAATTAGCGCCCTGTCGGCGACCCAGAGCGGTAGCGGCGTTTCCGTGCAATGGTCGTCCACCGGTAGTTGCCTACCGTTGAGCGCCGAGCTGACGCGCACAGGCACGAATCCGCGGACTCAGGCGTACCTCACAAGCCTGCCGCGGACGGGCTCGGTGATCGATTCTCCCCCGACGCCCCCCTGTGACGCGTTCTCGGACCTGACCTACCAGCTCGTCGTGCGCAATGCCGGTGGCCAGAAGGCGGTCGGCGGGACGAAGGCTCGCCTCTTCGGGCCACGCTGTCCGACGCCCACGCGAACGCCGGAACCCGTGTCGCCAACCCTCACACCGCCGCTTCCTCCGCCTCCGACCGTCACCCCGACGCTCCCTCCTCCCCCACCGACGCGGACGCGGACGCCGGTGCCAGCAGATCCGACCATCGCCCCGACCGGTCCGCACGCTCCGCCACCGACTTCCACGCCCACGCCGCGGGGCCCACGTCCAACCGCGAGCCCGACCACCGACAGGCCCGTCGATCCGCGGCCGATTCCCACGACCTGCGACGAGCTGACTCTCCAACGACTGAACGTGAGCAGGGCGACTGACGGAGTCATTGTCGAGTGGAGCTGGACGGGCGGCTGTCCCCCAGTGCGAGGCAACGTCACCGTCACAAGCGCCGATTCCCAGTACGCCACCACGTACGACGCCTCCAGCAGCTCCGGGGCCGTCTTCGATCGCCCGCCGCTGCCTTCGTGTCAGAATCGAAGGCGGCTGACGTACACCCTCGTCCTGGAGGACGACGCCGGACATCCGGCGCAGGAGAGTGTGACGATCGAGCTGACTGGTGGCGATTGCAGGCCGACAGCCACGCCGACGGCAGCGTCGGAAGCCACGCGTACGCCCACAGTCTCCGCCACGCCCTCCCGACCAGTGCCGACATCCACCACCGCGGCGGTATCGCCGGCCTGGCCCGTTGTGACGAACGAGCCGACCCCGAAGCTGGCGCCGGCTGGAAACAGCCCAACCGAGCCACCCGATCCGCTGGGAGCCGCCGCGGCCGCCGCGCTGGCGGTCGTTGCCATGGGCGGAGTACTGGGTGGTCGGAACGGCCGGGAGGAGACCGGGGGACCCGGCGCGCGGCCCGGCGGGGGCAGCAACGGTCAGGCCCGGAGCGGACGGGGCCGCGCGGCTACCTCGCCACGACCGAAACGCTCGCCCGAGGCGATTGGCGACCGTCCAGACCTACCCGGCGAGCTGGCGCCGATCGCGAGCTTGAACGGCTTCTGGGTTCAGGACGAGCTTCCTGGGAGGTTCATCGTCTATCAAGAAGGGACGACGGTGCGGGCACTGCGTGGCGAGCCATGGGTCTGCTTACCAGACGGGCCGGTGCCGAGCGATGAGAGCGACGCGGGCGAGAACCCACAGAGCAGCCTCCACTTTCAGGTCAGCTCCGACGGCTCCTCGCTGGTCGGAGCGATGGGCGTGTGCTGGTTCGGGGATGATGATCCGCGCTGGGCGCCAGCCTCGGTGGAGCTGTCGATGAGCGAGGACGAGGGCCGCCTGTCGGGCAAGTGGCGCGATGAGGTGCGAGGCGTGGAGGTCCCGCTCACGCTCAGCCGGCTGCACCACTCGAGGCTCACTGCCCAGGACTTTGGGCTGCCGGCTGCGAACGAGCGAGTTTTCGGGTATCAAGTGAGGCGCGCGTATCGAAAGAACGGGAGCATCGTCGCGGTGACCGAGGAGTACGCGCGAGATCCGCGGATCGACGATGACGTCCTGCGCCACATGGGCGTGGACTTCCTCAGTCGAGACCAGGCCTGGAGGGTGGCGAAGCTCGACTTCGCGACACCTGTCGGCGGCGTTGTCCAGATCTATGCTGGCAGCCCCTGGAATACGGTCGTGGTGCTGCTGGACACCGGCGACCAGCTCCAGTTCCTTCACGCCAGCGAGGTGTACGTTGGGACCGGCGACAGGGTGGAGCCGGGGACGGTGATTGGCCGGACTGGCAAGGCAGGTACCCACACCATCCACCTGCACGTGCAGGCCAAGAACGCCAGCGGTGAGTACATCAGCCCAGATTGGGCAGTCGCGCGAGCGCGAGCCGAGCGGCCTGTGCCAGATGGCGAGGCGCGAGGTGTCTGAGGCTCGATGGGTAAGGTCCCGACTGGCCAGAGCGGCGGATCGGACGCGGCGGGTGCCTGGAAGCGCGGGCGAGCGTCAAGACTGGCCCGGCACGGGGAGATGTGGTCTATGAGTATCCCAACGCGCTGGCTCGCCAACCATGCGGTGACGGAGCTGTGGTCCAGCCCGATGGATGACGCGGTTGCCTTCACCCTGGTTCCCCAGTGGTCCATCTTCCAGCAGATTGGAGAGCAACAGGGCCATCGGATCCAGGTGCACTACTTTGGCAACCGCGCCTCCGAGGAAGGCGATGTCTGGGTAGACGCCGAGGATCTGGGGCCCATCCCAAGACCGGAGGGCGTCGTAGAGCCCGAATGGCCGGACTCGCCCGAGCCGGAGGCGGTCGAGCCGTCCGGGACCTTCCGTCCCGCAACCGCGCCGCCGATCTCGAGCAGCCATGTCGTCCTGATCGCGGCGGCCGCGAGGGTTGCGGAGATCGACGCGGCAGTCCTGGCAGCCACGGCAGCCCGCCAGTCCGGCTTCCGGGTGGACGCGCTTCATGCGGAGCCGGGCCTCGGGTTCGTGCGATGGCGGGAAGCCCCCGGCGAACCGTTTTCGCGCTACTCCGAGGCCGCTGTCGGCGTGTGCCAGATACTGCGCTCGACCCTCCTCACGTTCGGCATCGACAACGACCAGGAGGCGATGGACCCGGCGAGGAGCTACCGGGTGGCGGCGCTCATCATTCGTCAGAACCTGGCGGCCTTCCCGGGCGACCATCGCGCGGCGATCGCGGCCTATATCGTCGGCCAGTACGGCGCACAGATCGGACGCGGCCCGGCCGTCGACTTCGTGGACGCTGTTCTGACCTGGGCGGGCGAGTATCGGCCGCTCTTCGGGAGCCGGAGCGCTGGGGCAGCGGCGGAGACTGAGCCAGGCGACTCGTCGGCTCTTGGTGGGATGCCGCTCGGCGATCTGGCCGGCCGCCCACCCTCGGTACTGGCCGGCCCAGGCGGGTCTCCAGCGATGGCCGGGATGACGTTGAGCACGCCGCCCCGCGGCCAGCCGTCGTCGGGTCCACTCGGCGAAGGGCTCGTCGACTATGCGCGCACGCTCCTGGGCACACCCTACGTCTTCGGCGGGAAGCGCGTGCAGCGTGACGCGGGGCTGGACAGCTCCGGCTTCGTGTGCGAGGTGCTGGAGCAGTGCGGGCTGCGCCTGGGCAATCGGGACTACCTCTCCGCCGAGGCGATCCGCCAGAGGACGCGGCAGATTGGGGAAACGGAGGCCCAGATCGGAGACCTGGTCTTCTTCCAGGGAACCTACCACACTCCCGGTGCCAGCCATCTCGGCTTCTGGCTGGGCGGGGGCAAGATGCTGGATACGCACCAGCCAGGAGGCGTGCAGGTGACCAGCATCGACGCCCCCTACTGGCGCGAGCACTTCCTCTGCCTCGGCCGCCTGCCCGAACTGGAGCAGGATGGCGCTGGCGTGATCTGGGTGAACCAGCCGGGGCAGGCGTCAGGGTCCGTCGCGACAGAGCGAACGGACCCTGGTCTCTGCTCGTTCTGTGGTCGGCTGCCGCAACAGGTGAGCCGTCTGATCGCGGGTCCGCTCGGATCGGGCGTGGCGATCTGTGAGCACTGTGTCCAGGCGTTCGCAAGGGAGTCTGGACCCACCGGACGACTGCTGGGTGACTGGGGCGCCGCCGGTCCCACAGCGCCGCCGGATCGTCCGGCAGGGAAGTAGTCGCATCCTCTGCCATCGGATCGCCTTGCCCTTAGGACTCGCCGGGAAATAAGTGTAGCAAGCGAGGGAGGGTCGGAGCGGTGGTGCTGTGACGAACTTGAGACCAGTGGGGTGCGTGTGGCGGGGTAGACTCGTGGATCATGGAAGCGATCGCG
>JADZDV010000160.1 GCA_020850915.1 Chloroflexota bacterium
CCGCGCGAAGAAGTGCCAATCGTCCTCCATCTGCAGCCAGAACGGGCTGTCCACCAGGTCCAGAATGGCGTTCATGCTCCGGGCGTGGCCCTTCTCCGACGGCGTTCTGAAGATGAACTCGAAGAAGGGATAGCGCGCCAGCATGCGCGCGCGGTCCTCGGCGCTCGAGTTGTCGTCGACGCAGACCCAGCGGTCGATCAGCTCGAGGTCAGCGCAGCAGCTCAGGAATGAGTTGACGGTCTGCTCGAACAGATCCAGCCGTTTGCAGGAGGTGATCGTCAACGTCACGCGCGAGCGGCGCTTCGCCGCGGCTCGTCGCCGTTGCTGGCGCGCGAGCCGCTCGACCAGCGCGGCCGGGTAGGCCGCCGTCTCCTCCAGCAGGCGCGGCACGGCGAAGTCCCGGTTCGACTCGATACGAGCGCGCTGGCTCTCTGGCAGCCGTGGGTTCGCGAGCAGAGCGGTGCAGAGCTCGAAGCTCTCCCGGTAGCGCCCCACGTAGTACGCGGAGATCGAGCGCTCGTCGGCGATCCTCCAGGTGTACACGTCGGCATTGATGAACAGGATGTCCGCGTCCGGACGGGGGATGTCGCTTGCCGCCTTCGCAAAGTGATAGCCGAGCGCGAAGCTGCCGTTCAGGCGGTGGCGCAGCGCCAGGCGATAGAGCGGCTCTGCTCGCTGGGGCCGGTGCTGGTAGGCCGACAGATAGGCATCCTGGACGATCGGCCAGGACTCGTTCAGCTCCTCCAGGATGACCGCCCGCCGCAGCAGCGAGTAGAAGACCTCCTCCTCCCAGCCGCCCATCTGCGACCGGAGGGTGTAGTAGCGCAGCGCCAGCTCCCGATCGCCGGCGTCGTAGTAGCTCTGGGCCAGGTAGAAGACCGTGCGAGCGTCGTCGGGATGCTCCTCGAACTCCCGCAGCAAGAGCGCGGCATCCCGCAGGTACTTGTCTGCCGCCTGGCTACGGTCGCCCAGTCGGCGCGACTGGACGTAGTAGTCGCCCTCCAGCCGCTGGGTGCGCAGCGCCCGGTCCTGCGCGTCCAGGCAGGTTGCGTACTCGTGGACCACGCCGCGGTAGGCCCAGCGCGGGCCGCTCCGGAAGATCTGCTGCCGCCAGTAGGTGAAGTCCTGGCCGTACTTCAGCAGGTGGACGTCGTGGTCGAGGCGTGAGAGGTCCAGCGTGCCGACCACCAGGTCGTCCGCGTCGATCACCCAGATGTAATCGGCCTTGCCACGCGCCAGGTCGAGCGCCTCGCTCCGGTTGTGGCCAAAGTCCCTCCAGGGCCGCGCGTGCAGCTCGCCGGGGATGCCACGCGCGCGGAAGAAGCTCTGGATCAGCTCCGGAGTGTCGTCCGTCGAGCCGGTGTCCACGATGACCCAGGTGTCAATGTACGGACTGACGGAGGCCAGCGTCTCCTGGATGATGTGCGCTTCGTTCTTGACGATCATGTTCAGGCAGACCGTCGGCCGCCGAGCCCGCGAGCGCCTGTTGGATGGGGTGAGCTGCCTGGACATGGCCGAACCATAACACCGCGAGCCACCGCCGGCGTAACCGTTTCGTTCGCCGATCAACACGTCGGTTACCATCAGGGCCATCGGGAGGAGTCGGCTCCATGTCGCCGCTGAAATTCGCCGTCTACGCCGTTGCGCTCGACGACGCCTCGCGCTGCGAGGCGTTCTACCGGTCCTGTGCTGACGCTGACCTGGTGCTGGTCGCGGATGCGGGCTCAACCGACGGGACGGCAGACCTGCTGCGCCAGCTTGGTGCCTCGGTCCAGGCGATCGCCGTCGAGCCGTGGCGCTTCGACACGGCGCGGAACACGGCGCTGAGCCTGGTCCCGCGCGACGTAGACGTCTGCATCCCCCTGGACCTGGACCAGGAGCTTTCCCCGGGCTGGCGCGAGGCGCTCGAGGCGGCCTGGACGCCGGGCACGACGCGTGGCCAGGTGGATACCGTCTGGAGCTGGCTGCCGGACGGCTCGCCAGGCACCACGGTGCCGACCGACCGGATCCACGCGCGCCGCCACTACCGCTGGCTCCACCCCAGCCATGAGGTACTCAGCTACTACGCGATGTCTGGCGTGGACGTCGAGCGGATGGTGGACGTGCCGGGGATGCGGATCTTCCACCGGCCAGGCCGTCAAAGCTCACGGGTCCAGGCGTTCTACCTGCTCTCGCTGGCGGTCCGGGAAGACCCGGGCTCCAGCCGCGCGGCGTTCTACTACGGCCGAGAGCTGTGCTACCAGGGGATGTGGGACAACGCCATCGCCGAACTGGAGCGGTACCTCGGGCTCTGGAGCGCTGTCTGGGCCGAGGAGCGCTCGGAGGCGATGCTCCTGCTGGCGCGCTGCCACGCTGCCGGAGAGCGGCAGGCCGATCGAATGAGCTGGGTCCTGCGCGCCATCGCGCAGTGCCCGTCTCGGCGCGAGGGCTGGTGTGAGCTGGCCCAGCTCCACTACGAGCAGCAGCAGTGGGTGCAGTGCCTGGCGGCCTGCCAGGAGGCGCTCAGGATCCCGGAGCGGAGCCGCGCCTTCATCAACGACGAGCGGGCCTGGGGGCCCTACCTGGACGACCTGGCCGCGATCTCCGCCTACAACCTCGGTCTGTATGAGGATGCCATGCGTCATGGCCGGCTCGCCCTGGCGCTCGATCCCGGGGACGGACGTTTGCGGACCAACCTGGAGTTCTACGAGGCGAAGGCTTCGCGGGCACTCGTCGGAGCGGGCTAGCTCGGCGCGACCGCTTCTCTGTCTGAAGCAACAGAATGGGGCGTACCCACATGGGTACGCCCCGTTCTGTTGTTCGGCGAACTGCCCAGGCAGCAGGACCCGGGTTGGCGTTAGGGCCCGGTGTCACCGGTTGGTCCGGTGTCGCCGGTCGGTCCGGTGTCGCCGGTCGGTCCGGTGTCGCCGGTCGGTCCGGTGTCGCCGGTATCGCCAATGGGACCCGTGGGACCAGTTGGGCCGGTATCGCCAAGCTGGCCGGTCGCGCCAGTAGCTCCGGTCGCTCCAGTTGGACCGGTGCCGCCAAGCGGGCCGGTCGCGCCAGTGGCTCCGGTAGCGCCAGCACCGGTCGCTCCAGTTGGGCCGGTATCGCCAAGCGGGCCGGTCGCGCCAGTGGGTCCGGTAGCGCCAGCACCGGTCGCTCCAGTTGGACCAGTGCCGCCAGTGGCGCCGGTGTCGCCCGTATCACCCTTCGGCCCCGTCGGTC
>JADZDV010000601.1 GCA_020850915.1 Chloroflexota bacterium
CCGCAATCGTTCCCTCGGCAAAACCCGCCGTGATGCCGAGGCTGGCCGGGTCAATGGAACTCACGGTCCAGCCGCTCAGCTTCCATCGCGTTCCCTGCAGCGGATCAGCGATGGAGGTGCAGGCTGCGAGTCCCATGACTGCGGCGAGTATCAGCAGGCGAGTGACATATGTCTCAGCAAGGTGTTTCAAGCCCGGTTTTCCTTGTACGCGACTCACTCGATCGGCGGAGGGAAATGAGGTGCACAACGCTTGAGCTGAGCGCCGCGCGTGGCGCGGCTTTGTGCTGGCATTGTAATGCTCACGCGAGCGCTCCAGCGATTGGTTAGGCGGCGACCTCGACATAGTCAACCCGGCTCAGCGGCGGAGGAATCGGGGTGCCGTCCTCTCGGAGCCCGTCAAGGTGAAATGCAATGGCCTGACGTATGGCCTGCTCTGTGGCTTCAACTGTGGCGCCAGTTGCAACGCAGCCGGGCAAATCAGGAACGTATGCCGAGAAGTTGCTGCCTGCTGCCTCAATCACGATCGCGTAGCGCATAAATCACCCTGGTTTCTTCAGGCCAGACTGCTTGAGGATACTGTTCAGAGTCCCGGGCGCCAAATCGTCACCGGGTTTGCCTGGGACTGTGACCCGACCTGACTTAATCCGGTGCTTGAACTGGCGGTGGCTACCGCGTGTCGCTACGAGGTACCAGCCATCGCCGAGGAGCAGCCGAAGTACTTCACTCACCTTCATGCGCCAACGCTAACGTTGGCGTCTGTTACCGCAACCTGCGAAAGCTCCGTTATTTGCTAGATATGCGCCGCCTAACGAGGCTGTAGAAAAAGTTCCATGCAGGGATATTGCGCCGCTGATGCCTGCCTATCAAGATCAGATCAGGTCAGGTCTGCGATAGGGAGCATTGCCGATGGCGCGCTACAAGGAAGTCGATACCCAACCGCGCTTTCTGCCTATCGACCTCGCGCATCAGTTGATGCCAGGGACCTTCGAGCACGCGCTGAACCACCTGCTCGATAATGAGCTGGACCTGAGCGACTTTGATGCCCGGTTCTGCAACGACGCCACGGGTGCCAGCGCCTACCCGCCAGCGCTGCTTTTGAA
>JADZDV010000161.1 GCA_020850915.1 Chloroflexota bacterium
GAGACGATTCCGTTCTCCTGCTCCACCTGCCACACCTTTCCCCAGCAAGGCCAGACGCTCGCCGCGATCCCCCAGGGCCCGACGCCAGAGTCGCACCGCTCGAACAAGTGGATGATCGACCATCGCCAGGTCGCCGGCTCGATGATCGTGGCGAATACGACCTGTGTCAACTGCCACAGCCAGCGCTACTGCGAGAACTGCCACCAGTCCAAGCTCATCCACGGCAGCATGCTCTTCAACCACGCTCAGGCCATTCGAGACCGCGGCGTCGTGACCTGCGCGGCCTGCCACCAGCAGCCGTTCTGCGCGCGGTGTCACGACCAGGACGTGCTCCAGACCCCCCGCGAAAACAGCGCCACGCGCCATCGTTTACCCGCCCGTAACCGACAGCGACGTTGGAGGAAACCTTTGAATGCCAGGCTACGGCGAGGCCCGCGGCGCGCAGATCGCGGGCCGCCGAGGAAGGCGTGAGCAAGACCGTACCCCCGCGCGTCTTCTCAGAGGTCTGCTGAGGTCTGGCTCGAGAGGCCCCGATGAGCCAACGCAGGCTTCAGCTCCTGGCCATCGCGGCGCCCGTGTCGATGGTGGTCGTCTTTGCACTGCTCATGCAGGGCATGGTCGTCACCACGGAGCAGCATGTCGTTGCCGGCACGATCATGGTGCTGGGCACGCTCGCCTTCTCCCTGGCGGCCTACGCCGTGATCGCCGCCAGCCAGCGGACCATCCTGGCGCAGAACCGGGAGCTCGCGGCCCTCAACGCCGTCAGCGCCATGGCGAGCCGCTCGCGTGACACGGCCAGCGGCCTCCGGTTGGCGTTGGGCAAGGTGGTGGAGGCCAGCCGAGCGGACGCGGTGGAGGTGCTGCTCTGGGACGAGCAGCTCCAGCAGCTTACCCCCTGGGTCCGGCGCGCCGAGCTGCCAGCCTGGTCCACGGACCTCGCTCGCCTGGCCGAGCAGTTGCTGGCCGCCGCCCAGGAGGCGCAGGGCTGCAGCCCCGCCATCTACATCGCCGACATCCAGGAAGACGGCCGCCTGGCCGGCTCGGCGGGCGAGACGGCGTTCCGCTCCTTCGCCAGCGTACCCCTGCGGGTGAAGGAGCGCACCCTCGGCATCATGAACCTCGCGGCACGCCGCCCCGGGATCCTGGGACCGGCCGCCGAGCCGCTGCTGTCCAACGTCGCCAAGCAGATCGGTCTCGCGGCGGAGAACAGCCGACTCTTCCAGGAGCTGCAGCAGCGCGAAAAGGAAGCCCGCATCCTCTACCAGATCGCCACCGAGGTGCTCTCCAATCTGGACACGGACCGCATCGAAGACTTGATCGTGAGTCACGCCCGCACCCTCCTCGGTGCCGACGTGGTGACGCTCTGCCTGGTCGACGAGCGCACCCGCGAGCTGGTCGCCGCGCGGCGGGCCGGTCCGGAGCACGTCTTCCGCGCGGATCCGCCGATCTTACAGCTTCGGGCAGCGGAGGCGGGCCGGGAGACGAGTCCGGCGAGCCTCGCGCTGCTCCGGGCTGAAGATCTGCACTGGCACCTGGCCGCGCCGCTGCGGGTGGGCAATGAGGTGCTCGGGGAGATCTGCGTTGGCGGGACGAAGCCGCGTCACGTGGGGGAGCGCGAGCACGAGCTGTTGACGTCGCTGGCCAGCCAGGCCGCCATCGCCCTGAGCAACGCGCGGCTCTACGCCACCGCCCAGGACGTGGCCATTCTCGAGGAGCGCGACCGGATCGCCCGCGAGATGCACGACAGTCTGGCCCAGGTGCTTGGCTACCTCGCCTCAGGGCCCAGACGATCCGCGGCCGACTGACGGCCGAGGAGATACCCAACCGCCAGCGAGACCTCGACGAGATGGCTGCCGTGGCGAACGAGGCCTACATCGACGTCCGCGAGGCGATCCTCGGTCTGCGAGAGTCCGTAGCCCACGAGGCGGGGCTGACCGGAGCGCTCGGCCAGTACCTCCAGAAGTTCACCCGGCAATCAGGTATCAGCGCCAAGCTGCTGGTAAGAGAGGGCACGCGAACGCGTTTCTCCTCCGGCCGGGAGGTCCAGCTCGTCCGGATCATCCAGGAGGCGCTCACCAACGTTCGCAAGCACTCCGGCGCGCACCGCGCCTGGGTGCGCTTCGAAGGGGTGAATGGATCTGTGCGCATTTCGATCCAGGACGATGGTCGCGGCTTTGACGCGGCGCGGTTGAGCGACCCGGCCGACCACGGGTTCGGCCTCCAGACCATGGCCGAGCGAGCCGAGCGCGTTGGTGGTACGCTGGAGATCGACTCGAACCCTGCCAAAGGCACCCGCGTCACGGTGTGCCTGCCGGCCGAGCGGGAGGAAGCAGTCAATGGCGCCCATTAGCGTGGTCCTGGCAGACGACCATCTGCTCTTCCGCAAGGGGATCCAGGCCTTGCTCAGCGCCCGGTCCGAGTTCCAGGTGGTGGCCGAAGCCTCCAACGGCACAGAGGCCGTCGAGCGCACCCGCGAGCTGCGTCCGGACGTCGTCCTGATGGACATTCACATGCCGCTCATGGACGGCCTGCACGCCACCCAGGAGATCAAAGAGAGCCGCCCGGAGACGCGGGTCCTGATCCTAACCGTCTCGGAAGAGGACGAGGACCTCTTCTCCGCCATTCGCGTCGGCGCGGACGGCTACGTCCTGAAGAACATGTCGCCCGAGGCGCTCATCGAGCGCCTGCTCGAGGTGGCTCGCGGCGAGGCCCCCCTCTCACCAGTGATCGCCGGCAAGATGCTCCGCCAGTTCCGCCGCCAGGCGGCGCTGGACATGCCGGCCGGCTCCGTCGCCAGCCTGACCCGCCGCGAGCGCGAGGTGCTCACCCTCGTGGCGCAGGGCGCCTCCAACAAAGAGGTTGCCGATCGGCTCTACCTGACCGAGGGCACCGTCAAGAACCACCTCCACAAGATCCTGGACAGGCTGCACCTGCACAACCGCGTCCAGGCCACCGCCCTCGCCATCCAGGAGGGCCTCACCACCGCCGCCCGGGACGAAGAAGACCCGGACTGAGGCCCCCGCTCAGCCCGCGCGAGGTGTCCACGTACGAGGCTGCCATACCGACAACACCTGTCAGCCTGATGCTCACCCTGTCAGCCTGATGCTCACCCTGTCAGCCTGATGCTCACCCTGTCAGCCTGATGCTCACCCTGTCAGCCGGCTATCGGGACGGGCGGCCGGGACCGGGCCACCGGCCGGCCCGCCCGGCAGGCGCCGGGCCTGCACCGGGGGCGGTATCGAGCGATACGTCCGGTACACCGCCCGGCACACCCGCGCGACCAAGCGATATACCGGTTGGCTCGTCTTGCCGTATGCCGGAATGGTGTCCCCCGGCGGATTAACCTGCCGCCCACTGGGGCATAGGATGGTGGCCAGGACTGGTCATGGGATCGGTCCCGTGCGATCCCGAGCGCCGAGCGTGCCGCTTGAGCGGCCAGTGTCGCGGGGGAAGAGAGCATGGTCATCCGCAAAGCGGTCGTCCTGTACACCAATCCGCTTTTTGGCGAAGGGCTGGCCTGCCTGTTGGAGTCCGAGCAGACGCTGCGCCTGCCGCGGGTGGATGCCCGCCGGCCAGAGGCGCCGGCCCAGATCCGGCAATTGCACCCTGACGCCATCATCATCGTCGAAGGGGACGCGCGCGAAGTCGAGGTGCTCGACCTCTTCAAGGAGGCGCCAGACGCCCTCATCGTTCGCGTGGTACTCGGCGACAACGCGGTGGACATGTACCGCAACCGGCACGTCGACATCGCGAGTCTCGAAGACTTGCGAGAGGCGATCAACGGTCTTGGCAAACGCAAGTCCGATCGTTCGCCCCGATGCCACCCTGGCTGAGCGCGGAGCTGTGGAAGGACAGGATCGATGAGCCCGTCGCTGCCAGATGGTCCCGAGGACGCCTCCAGCAGTGCCACGCGGCGCCGGTTCATCCGAGCGCTGACCGGTCTTGGCGCAGCCATGACCGGTGCGGTCATCAGCAAGCAGGCCGCGGACCTCGTCGAAGCCGCGACCCCGCGGGAGGCCGTCGACAGCTCCTCCGTGACTCCCCAGGTGACCATCCCAAGACCATCTGGCAATCAGCCTGAGGGCGCTCACCAGTGGGCGTTCGTGGTGGACCTGCGCCGCTGCGACGGCTGTGAGATGTGCACCAGGGAGTGCCAGAAGGCCCACTACCTCACCAAGAACCAGACCTGGATCAAGGTCTACAAGATCACCACCCACACCGGTCAAACGCGCTTCATGCCGCGCCTGTGCATGCACTGCGAGGCCGCTCCGTGCGTGAAAGTCTGCCCCGTCGCGGCGACCTTCAAGAACGAGGAGGGCGTGGTGCTGGTCAATCAGAGCACCTGTATCGGCTGCCGCACCTGCATGGCGGCCTGCCCGTACGAGGCGCGCTACTTCAACTGGGATGACCCGCCGCCCGCCCCGAACCTGCTGGCGAACCCGATGCCGGAGTTCCCGGTCCCCCAGCAGAGGGGCACCGTGGGCAAGTGCATCCTCTGCGTCCACAACACAGAGATGGGCAAGCTGCCGGTGTGCGTCGAGGCGTGCGTGATGGGCGCCCTGTACATCGGCGACCTGAAGGCGGACGTTGCGACCAACGGGCGGGAAACGGTCAAGCTGTCCAGATTCCTCAAAGAGAACGACGCGGAGCGCTTCCGAGAAGAGCTCGGGACCCGACCGCGCCTCTGGTACATCCAGGGGCACGGCCAGAAGCTCGGCCTCTAGCAGCCACGCTCAGGTGCGCTGATCAGTTGCGCTGCAGGAGATCGCACAGGGCCGGACATGACTTCCCCCCCCTGGAGGACGTGCGCAAGGCTGCTTCACGGCCC
>JADZDV010000162.1 GCA_020850915.1 Chloroflexota bacterium
CAGGAGGAGGTGGGGACGGTTGCCCGCTTGCTTGGCGCGCCGATCCACCGGATTTTCACCTCAGAGCCGGTCACGCTCCCGGACGAGCCGCTCGCCGCCAGCGGCGTGCCGTTCCAGGGCGGCCAGGCCGTGGCGCGGATGTTCGCCGATTGCGACGCGCTGCTCTCCGTGGGCGCGCAGTTGTTCCGGGTTGTCTTCCCGGACCCGCGGAACCCGTTGTCGCCGAGCACGCGGGTGATCCACCTGGACGGCTCGCCCTGGGAGATCGGAAAGAACCTGCCCAACGTCCTCGGCATCCAGGCGGACGTGAAGGTGGCGCTGCAGGAGCTGATCGAACAGCTCCAGCGTCTCCAGACGCCCGTCCAGATAGAGCAGGCGCGCGCCCGGGGTGAGGCGCTGGCAGCAAGCCTGCGCGAGCGCCGGGAGAAGCAGTTCGCGGCAGACCGCGACCGCTGGGACGCCAGCCCGATCAGCGTGCCGCGTCTGATGAGCGCGGTGGTGGATGCGCTGCCGCCCAACGCCATCGTCTTCGCCGAGGCTAGCACGTCGAGTCGGGTGCTCGAGCGTTACCTGCGCGCCCGACCCGGCGACTTCTATACCTCCCGCGGTGGCGGGCTCGGCGGCGGCACGGCCGGCGCCGTCGGCATGACGCTAGCGAATCCGGACCGGCCGGTCGTTGCCGTCGTCTCGGACGGCGCCTCGATGTACACCAACACCGCCCTCTGGACCGCGGCCCACCACCGGGTGAACGTCACCTACGTGGTCTGCAACAACGCCGAATACCGGATTCTGAAGGAGAACCTGGGCCAGTACCTCGGCCCGGAGCTGAAGAACCGGTCGTTCGTCGAGCTGGACCTGGCCGATCCGCCGCTGCGCTTCGACCTGCTGGCACAGGCGATGGGTGTGTCTGGCCGCCGAGTCGAGCGCACGGAGGATCTGGCCAACGCGCTCCGGGAGGCGATCGCCATCGAAGGCCCCAGCCTGGTGGACGTCTCGATCGAAGGCCGGCCGAGGTAGACCGAGAGGCGGACGCCGCGTCTGGCGGCCGGGCAGGAGAAGCCGTGCCTTCACTCGAAGAGCGCACGAACATCGCAGCGTCGGCGGAGCGCGTCTTCGCCCGCCTGGCCGACCCGGAGCGCGGGCCGGAGTGGACGCCAAACCTGCTCAGCGCCACACGCACCTCGGAGGCCGTCGCCGGTCCCGGTGTGACCACGCGGATCGTCGCTCGCATCGGCGGTCGGGAGAGTCACGGCATCGGACGCTGCGTGGACTGGGACCCGCCGCGGCGCCTGGTGCTCGAGTCACGGCTGGACGTCGACATTCGATCGGTGACGACGTTCGAGCTCGACGAGCGGGACGGCCTCACCCAGCTCCGGGCGAGCGTGGAGTACGAGCTGCCGAGCAAGGGGCTTGGCCGGCTGGTTGGTGGTCTCTTTGGCGACGCCATGGCGCGACGCGACCTCCGCGCCGCGCTGGCGAGTCTCAAGACGCAGCTCGAGCGGGAGGAGCGCGAAGGGTAACCACTGGCGCCGCCACCCTCCGCGCGTCACGCCACGAGCGACAGCGCCGGGAACGTCCCGCCGAGAATTTCGTTCGACGGGACGCCCATCCAGCCCTCCAGCACCGTTCCATAGACCGACCGGAAGTCCGTCGTGAACTTCAGGTCGCCCTGGTCCAGGTCGGCCATACTCGGGTACGCCCCGTGGAGACCGCCCTTCACGGCACCGCCGAGCACGAACAGCGGCTCCGCGGTCCCGTGGTCGGTCCCATTGCTGCCATTCTCGCCAACCCGGCGACCGAACTCAGAGAAGGTCATGACCAGCACGTCATCCAGCTTGCCCAGCCGCTCCAGATCCTGCAAAAAGGCGTCGAGCGAGGTGTCCAGGTCCGTCAGGAGCCGCTGCTGGGTGGTGGCCTGCGCCGCGTGCGTGTCGAACCCGCCCAGCGTGGCGAAGTAGACCCGCGTGCCGACCTCGCCCGCGATGATCTGGGCGATCGTCTTCAGGCTCTCGCCAAAGTAGGTCTGTGGGTAGGCCACGGACGGCTGATACTGGCTCGCCACGCGCGCCAGGACGTCCGCGTCGTCGAGCGCGGTGCTGGTCGCCTGGCGCAGGAACTCCTCCTCTGGCCGGCCGCGGGTCTGTGCCAGCGCGCTGCGCAGCGCCTGTACCTCGTAGTTTCGAGCGGTCGGATTGGCTCTCGGGCTGCCGTACTGGAACGCCGCCAGGTTGGCGATGGCCGGCACCAGGGTCAGCTCCGTCCAGAACGACTTTTGAACGGTTGGGCCCATCACCACCGCCTCGAGGTGGCTGTCCATCTCGCAGGCGCAGGACTGGAGATAGCGTCCGAGCCAGCCGGTCGGCTCGATACGGTCCGGTGTGGCCGTCTGCCAGATATCCATGGCGCGGAAATGGGAGCGGTTGGGGTTCGGGTAGCCAACCCCTTGTACAACGGCAAGCTGCCCAGCGTCGAACCGCCCCTTGAGTAGCTTCAGGTACGAGCTCAGCCCGACGTTGCCGTCCAGCGCCAGCACCTGGTCCTTCGGCACGGCGAGCGTCGGTCGCGCCTGGTAGTAGAGCGGGTCGCCGTAGGGGATCAGCGTGTTGATGCCGTCGTTCCCGCCGGCGAGCTGGATGACCACCAGGGTCCGCTTGCTCAGGTCAGCTGGTGCCCGCACCTCGCCCAACTGCCCGGCCAGCCTGTTCCCGAGCAGCGGGCTCGCCGCGGCGATCTTGCGCGACAGGTCCGGACTGCCAAGCACCCGCGCGGTCTCGGCCACAAAGGTTGGCACCGCCAGGCCGGCGGCCACCAGCACAGCTCCGCGCTTGAGGAACTCCCGTCGATCGAGTGGCATGGTGTTGTTCTCGCTTTCCCCTGTGTTCGCGTTCTGCTCGCGTTCGCGCTCTGGAACGAGCAGTGGCGGTACGCTCGCTCTCCCAGCAGGCGCACCACCAACCGCCTCAGTTGAGCTGGTAGGCCGGAAACGCCATGGCGAGGCGGAAGAGGCTGCGCGCCTGCCCTTCGCCCCGCGTCTGTCCCGCGAGGGCGAGCAGCGCCGCCCGCTCATCCGCGGTAGCGTCGCCATCTAGCAGCAGGTCAAACACCCGCTGCACCCGAGCGTCGGGCGTGGCCAGACCCTGGAGCAGCGCGCTCAGAGGCTGCCCACCCAGCACCGGCCCACCAAGCTGGTTGGCCACGACCGCGAGGACGTTGAACCGCCCTAGCAGTGACGCCGCGTTGATCCAGCTCCGCCCGCCAAACCAGCCCGCTACGTTTGGCGGGTTGAACAGCTCCTGACCGAGCAGCCGCATGCCCCGCGCGGCCTCGGGCGGTACATGCTGCACGCCCAGCGTCCGCATGGCGCCCACCAGCAGTTCGGTCGGGCTCTTGATCAGGGCGCGGTACGCCTGCTCGGAGGAGAACTCAGGCGACCGAAGGATGCTCTCCACCACCGCTCTGATGGAGTAGCCGCTGTCCATGTACACGGCGGCCAGGCGATCGACGACGGCCTGCTCCGGCCGTGGGTAGGCGAAGAAGCGGAAGAGCTTGCTCGTGAGGAAGCGCGCCGTCGCCGGATGAGCGACCACCAGGTCCGTGACATCGTCGCCATTCAGGTTGCCGGTCTTGCCCAGCACCGTCTTGACCCCGTCATCATGCTGGCGCGCGTTGAAGACGAACTGCCCCTCGGGAGTGGCGGACCAGCCGCTGAACGCCCGCGCCGCCTCGCGGATGTCCGTCTCGGTGTAGTTGCCGATGCCCATGGTGAACAGCTCCATGAGCTCGCGGGCGTAGTTCTCGTTCGGCGCATTCTTGCGGTTGGTCCGGAGATCCAGGTAGGCGATCATCGCGACGTCGCGCGAGATGCCGCGCATGATCTCCCGGAAGCTGCCCAGGGCGTTGGCACGGAAGAACTGGTTCTGGACCAGCATCGCGTTCGGATCCTTGACCTTCTGCGTGGACGACGTCAGATGGCCATGCCAGAACAGCGTCATCTTCTCCTGGAGCGGCCGGCTGGTGTGGAGCATCTTCTCCAACCACCAGACCGGCAGGCCCACCGCCTCCGGCGTTACCTGGTCCGTCAGCTCGGGCTGCTGCTCGTAGGCGAGCAGCCGAGCGACGGCGCCGTCGAATCCCAGCCGGGTGTACTCGTCAAGCTCCTGCTGGCTGGCTCCAAAGCCCGCGCGCCGCAGGAGATGCGCGATCCTGACTCGCTCACTGGTCCCGGCCATCAGTTACCCCCCATGGCCTGCTGGTCAACTCCGGCGCCACTGACCTGGCCGCCTTTGCCGCCTGCGCCTGCTCTCGGACGCGCGGCGGCCCCGGCCCGCGGGCCCGGGCGCCGGTCCGAAGCCGGCCGCACCATGACGTAACGGGCGACCGGCAGCTCGCCAGCGTCGACCGCCGCGGTCTGCCCCGGTCCCCGGCCCCTGCCGGCCGGCGGGATCCCGCCGCGCACGCGCACCGTGTCGCCGACCGCCACCAGACTGAAGTTGTACGGTCGGTCTCGCCCCGCGGCGAAGACCGTCCTGTCGAGCACTCGGAACGTGACGTCGGGCCCGTTGTCGTCGTGGACGGTCAGCGTCGGCGGTGCGTCAGTCTTCGCGATCACGGAGCCCCGGGCCCGTACGAGCCCGGGCCTCGCGCCCGGAGCCGCCCCTGGCGAGGCCGCCGCGGTCGCGCTTGCACCAGCCGTCGCTCCTGCCCCGGCAACCCGAGCGGCGCTGCCCCGGGCGCCTTGCGCCACCTGGGCGCTCGGAGCAGCGGGCGGGCGCTCCGCCGGCGGAGCGCCCTCTACCGCCAGAGCGCCCTCCGCCGGGGATGCTGCCAAGCGTGTCGCGGCGTAGTAGCCGCCGCCCGCCAACAGGCCGACGGCAGCGAGGACAGACAGGGACAATCGGGACAGGCGTGGTAGGCGCGGTCTGATCTGAGTGGACATGTGGCTGCGATCCTCGGTTCCCCCCTCGCTCACTTCACGATACCAGCGGTTCGTCAAACGGTTATTGGGAAGTTGTAAAAGTCTGGGCTCAATCCGTTAATACCAGCACTGGAGCGCTTCCTAGCGCGTAGAAAGGAGCACCCGCCGATGCTCGCCCTCTCGCCAGACCTGCTCGTTCCCGGTGTGCCGCTCGCCGAGAAGATTGTCCGACCGCTCGTGATCTATCTCTTCCTCGTCGCCATTCTGCGGCTCGGCGGGCGGCGCGAGCTTGGCCAGATGAACCCGTTCGACCTGGTCGTGCTGCTGACCCTGAGCAACACCGTGCAGAACGCCATCATCGGTAATGACAACTCGCTGCTGGGAGGTGTCGTCGGCGCCACAACGCTGGTTGTGGCCAACCTGGTGGTTGGCCGCGTCCTGTACCGCTTCCCGTCGCTCGAGGGCTCCGTGAGCGGCGAGCCGATCGTCCTGGCGCGGGATGGGCGGCTGATACCGACCGCCCTGAAGCAGGAGCTGATCACCGCCGACGAGGTGCTCTCGGCGGTGCACAGGGCTGGAGTGGCCTCGGTCCAGGAGGTCCAGACCGCCTATCTGGAGGCGAGCGGCAACATCTCGGTCATCCCAGAGAGCCTCTGCGCCGCACCCGACAGTATGCGCCAGCTCGACGAGCGACTGGCGCGGATCGAGACGCTGCTGGGGCGCCTGGAGCCTCGGACCTCCGCCTGAGATCGAGTCAGCAGGCGGCCGTCGCCCGATCTACTCGACCTTGGAGACCAGGCCGTCCGACTCGACGGTCAGCGTGAACGGCACGTCAGATTCCGCGCCGCTGGGTGCCTTCACGGTGGCGATGAACAGGTGGACCGCGCCGCCCTGCTTGAGCGGCGCCTCGGCTACCTCATGGTAGGTCGAGACGCTGCTCCGCTCGGCCACCACGCGCGCCAGCGCAAGCTCCGCCTGCTGCGTCTGTGGCACCCCGGCATGGCCCACCAGGCTCACCCGGAGCTGTTCGTCCATCGACGCCCAGAGTGCCGCGCCGTCTCGGTCGCGCAGGGCGCGCATGAAGGTGTCCGCCCGATCTGTCGCCACCGTGTCGCCCGGTCTCGTGGGCAGCGGTATGACGCCTCTGGCGTTGCCTGCCAGCGCAAGCGCGCCGATGATGGCGCTGAACGCCACCAGCAGGCCCACGCCTCGCCGTTGCCGTGAGAGGCGGACGAGGAGCCGCCAGGCAACCGTTCCAATTCCATAGCGCTGCTTTGTCGTCATGGCCGTTTCCCCTGCTGTCCGGTTCACCCCCACCGTCTTCATGCTCTCCCCATGGACATCAACCAACGGTGGCGCCCCTCCGAGCAAGCTCGCCCTGGAGGTCCAGCGCACGTGTCCCGAACCCACGGCTCTCCCACTCG
>JADZDV010000163.1 GCA_020850915.1 Chloroflexota bacterium
GCCTTTGAGGTAGAAGACGTCGCCGTGGTGGAGGATGCGGTCGACCAGGGCAGCGGCCAGGCTGGCGTCCTGGACGATCGCGGCCCAGTCGGTCAGGCTCTTGTTCGAGGTGATCAGTGTCGGTCGCCGCTCGTAGCGGCCGGCGATCAGCTCGTAGAGGGCCGGCCCGAAGCCCGACGCGGTGGGCAGATAGCCCAGCTCGTCGAGGACGAGCACGTCGCAGGCCAGCAGCGGCCGCAGGAGGCGCTGCCGCCCGACGCTGGTGGTCGCCCGCCCGAGCTGGTTGGCCAACTGCTGGGCGGTGATGAAGCGGGCGGTGGCGCCCAACTGGACGTGCTTGGTGGCGATGCAGATCGCGAGCATCGTCTTGCCCAGCCCGGGGGCGCCGATCAGCGCCAGCGAGCGGGCCTGCTCGACGAAGGTCGGATCCAGGTAGCGCAAGACCAGTTGCCGCTTCAGCTCTGGACGGAAGCGGAAGTCGAACTGCTCGATGGTCGCGGCGTACGGGAAGTCGGCCTCCCGCAGCCGTCGCCGGGTTGCGGCGCCCGCGCGCGCGACGGCCTCCTTTTCGAGTAGCCCGTGCAGGAAGTCGTGGTAGCTCAGCTCCTGAGAGGCTGCGCGGTCCAGCCAGCCTGGCAAGGCGGCCGCCGCCTGGTGGAGTCCCAGGTGCTCGAGCAGGGGACCAGGCGCGGCAGGGGCGTTGCCCGTCGGGATGCTGGCCGAGATGGCGGTGGGGATGACGGCGGTCATGGCCGCACCTCGGTCACCGTCGCCAGGGCCGAGGCTCGGTCATCCACCCGGTCGGGGCTCCAGGCGTAGCTCTCGTAGCTCGAGAGCGCACGATCGACCTCTGCTTGTGGCGGCAGATCTCCCAGGGCCAGGAGGGATGGCGCCAGGACGGCCGCGTCGCGGGAGGGCGGCTGCACCGTCGCGACCGGGTCCCCTGGCGTGAGCAACGCCTGCAGGTAGGCGGCCCCGTACACGCCCTGGGTCGCGGCCGACGCCATGGCCGCGAGCAGCGCGGCAGCCCCATGGCGCGCGTACAGTCCGTACAGCCCCAGGACCTCCTCGCCAAGGCGCGCTCGCTGCCGACGCGAGACCTCACCGACGTAGCTGGCCGCGACCGACCCGAGCGCGAGCAGCGCCTCGCGGTAGAGCATCACCTGCGCGCGGGGCTTCCGCCCGAACGGCGGGGCGAAGTGGGCTGGGTCCACCGCGCGGCGATGGGCGCCGTCCGGTGCACGGGGATGCTCCGCCAACCGCTCGGCATCCCGCCAGATGACGATCCGCTCGCGGTGGACCCGCACCGTTACCGGCGCGCCGACCTGCGCGATCGGCACCGAGTAGCTGTTCCCGAGCACGGCCACCAGCGCCTCACGGCTGACCTGGCCGGGGTGGGCGAACCCATAGTCCGACGCGGTCGTCGGCAGGACCCCACCCTTGGCAGCCTCCTCGACCAGCCGGGTCCGTGGCGCCACGTCCGTCGCCTGCGAGGGCCGCGTGTTGGCGTACGTCAGCCACGCCTCGCACTGAGTCGCCAGATCGGCGTCATCCGCGAACACCCGCCCGGCCAGGAAGTTGCCCTTGACCCACTTCACCAGCGACTCGACGCTGCCCTTCTGGTTGCCGGCCCCCGGCCAGCACGCTTCGGGGTGGAAGTCAAACTCGGCCGCCAACTGCAGCAGGGCCGGATGCCAGATCGGCTGCTGCTGGGCGTCGCGCCCGGTCGTCACCGTCTTCATGTTGTCGAAGACCAGCACCCAGGGCACCCAGCCTAGCGCCACCAGGCAGTCCACCAGGGCGCGGAACAGCGTCTCCTGCCGCATCTCCGTCGTGAACCGCACCCAGGTCCAGCGGCTGTACTTCAGCCGACACGCCAGGAAGTAGCGCGTCCCGGGCGCCTGCTGCGTGAACGGGAACTGCCGAATCTCGCCCCAGTCGACCTGCAGATATTCGCCCGGCAAGCCTTCGAAGCGGACCGCCACCTCGGCGATCGCCTGGCGCTGCGCCTGCGCCTGCCGCTCGCGACGGACCGCCCCTCGGAACGCCGAGAGCTGCCCCCGATACGGCTGCTCGGGATCCTCGCGGGCCAACTCGAACATCCGCACCGCCGTCAGCCCCTCCGTGACCCAGCCCGCGATCCGCTCGCGGTACGGATCGGTCACCTTCGTCCGCTGCCGTCGTTGCGGCTCCCGATCGACCGGCTCCGCCAGCGCCCGCGCCACCGTGGCCCGACTCCGGCCCAACTCCCGCGCGATCTCGCGCTGGCTCTTCCCCCGCTTGCCCAGCAGGTGGATTGTGCTCCGTTCCATGCGCCGTAGCATCCCTTCCCCCCAGTGCCTCACCGGGGAACGTAGCTGCTAGGGCGTCGATTGCCTGGCCTACTTTTATCGTGGGTAGCACCCCATTCAACCGTGGAACAGCGCTCCAGACGGGGAAGGGGTTGACAAAAAGCGGGTCTATCGAGCATCCCGGGTGACGCAACCACTACATCCCGTCACCTGGAGGCGCGCATGGACCCGCAGCAGCAATTCTGCCACAACCCGGACTGTACGGAGCGCGGGATCGTGGGCGGGGGGAACATCGTGATTCACAGCCGCAAGACGCAGCGGTATCGCTGTCGTCGGTGCATGCGGACCTTTCGCCGCGACGATTGACACGCCATTCTATCGGTTGCACA
>JADZDV010000164.1 GCA_020850915.1 Chloroflexota bacterium
CGCGTCCGGGCGAGGATCTCGAAGATCTCAGGGTGCAGGATGTAGCAGGTCACGACGGCGAGGTTGGATGGGGCCTCCGCTACTGCCGGTTTTTCGACGATGTTGCTGACTCTGTAGACGCGGTCGGCCACCAGCTCGCCGGCGATGACGCCGTAGCGGCCGGTCTCTGCCTCGGGAACGCGCATGACCGCCATCACGGAGCCGCCATACCGCTCGAAAACATCGGCCATCTGGCTGACAAGCGGGGGATCGGCCAGGACGAGGTCGTCGCCCCAGAGCACGGCGAATGGCTCATTGCCGATCGCCTCACGGGCGCAGAGCACGGCGTGGCCGTTGCCGAGGGGCCGTTTCTGGCGCACGAAGCTGAAGGAAGCGAGATCGGCGATGCGCCGGACCTGCTGGACCTCGGCGTTCTTGCCAGCCTGCTCGAGGCGCTGCTCGAGTTCGTAACAGTAGTCGAAGTGATCTTCGATCGCGCGTTTCGCGCTACTCGTGACGATGACGATGTGCTCGATCCCAGCTTTGACCGCCTGCTCGACGATGAGCTGGATGACCGGCGTGTCCACGATCGGAAGCATCTCCTTGGGTATGGCCTTGGTGGCTGGCAGAAAGCGGGTCCCAAGGCCCGCGGCCGGAATGACGGCCTTCCTGATCCTCACGGATACGTGCCTTCCTTCTGGAGGGTTGGCGTAACAGGCGGCTCGCTGTCGGTGCCGGTGGTCGCCTCCGCCTGCCGAAGCGCGGCGACCGCGGCCTCACGCGACGCGCGATGCTTTTCGTCCAGCGCGGCGCGATAGAACGAGACCATGGCAACCAGCACGCCGACGACCGGCACGCCGAAGACGGCTCCCCAGACGCCAGCGAGATTGGCGCCCGCGAGAAAAGCGAAGAAGACCAGGAGCGGGTGCAAGCCGATGGTCTGGCTCATGACGCGGGGCGCGATGACGTTGACGACGATCTGCTGCAGGACGAAGAGCGCAATGAAGACGAAGAGCAGCGTCTCGAGCCGCGTGGTGAGACTCACCAGCAACGGCGCGGCCAGGGCGAGCAATGGACCGATGAACGGAATGAGCATCGAGATGCCGGCCAGCACGGCGGAGAGCAGGACGAAATCCAGCTTGAAGAACAGCATCACCGCGGCCGTGCCGAGCGCGTAGATGATCGCTTGGACGAGCTGTCCGCGTAGGAAGCCGCCGAAGGAGCGGTTGACGGTCGCGAAGAAGAAGCGGAGGTCGTCACGCTTGTCGCTGGGTAGCGCCTGGAGCATGCTCCCGGTGATCTTCTGACCGTCGAGCGTCACGTAGTACGAGAGGATCACGATGATGAAAACGCGGAAGAGGAGGTTCGCCACGCCAGTGGCGATGAGCACGGCGTTAGAGAGGAGCAGCGGACCGATCGACTCGACATGTCGAATCGCCTCCTGGGTACTGAGCAGGCTGTCGGCGGTGACGGTGACGCCGTGGTCCGCGGCCACCGCCTGGGCGTAGAGCAGGTATGCGTTGATCTCCTGGGCGGCCGAGGGGAGGTCGTTTGCGAGCTGAATGATCTGGACGGAGAGCGGGGGAACGAAGCGAACGATCGCGACGGACGCCACGACGAGCAGGGCAGCGTAGACGACCATCACCGCGACCCGGCGCGGCAAGCCTGGCCGTAGCTCGAGGAGCACAACGAGCGGCTCGAGGATGAAGGAGACGACCCACGCCAGGAAGAAGAGGAGCAGGACGTCCGCAACCTGCCCCGCGATGCTGAGCACTATACCGGCCAGGTAGAAGCCGGCAATCAGTAACATCGTGATGACGAGGGCGCGAATCCAGGGATCTCGAATGACCATCTGCGCGGATCCTGTGCTTCTTGAGACGCCCCCGTGATTCTAACACAGGCTCCGGGAGCGCCTGGCGGCTCCCTGAGAAGTCGCTGGTGCGGGGGTGGTGGAGGTGATTGGCATGCGTGTGGATGCGGATGAGGCTCGACCGGCGCGGCGGCGACGACTGGAGCGCGAGCGACTGTACCTGGTGACGGACGATCGGCTCGAGCTGCCGGTGCTGCTCGAGCGACTCGGAGCAGCGCTCGGGGCGGGCGCGCGAGTGGTGCAGTTCCGCAACAAGCGCGTGGAGCGCGGCCGGTTCCTTCGGGAGGCCGCCGCGGTGCAGGAGGCGTGCCGGTCGAGCGACGCGCTGTTCATCGTGAACGACGCGGTGGAGGTGGCGATGCTGTTGAAGGCGGACGGCGTACACATCGGCCAGGAGGACCTTCCGCCAGCGGCTGTGCGGTCGCTCGTCGGGGACGAGATGCTTATCGGACTGTCGGTGTCCTATCCGTGGGAGGCAGAGGCGGCCGCCCGGGAGGGGATTGTGGACTACCTGGGCGTGGGGGCGATGTACACGACCGGGACCAAGCCGGCGGCCGAGTACGGAGGGCTGGAGCTGCTGGAGGAGGTGAGGCGGCAAACGAGGCTACCTCTGGTGGCGATCGGCGGCATCGACGTCGAGCTGGCGGCTCCGGTGTTCGAGCGAGGAGCCGATCTCGTGGCTGTCGTCAGCGCGGTGTTCTCAACGGCGGAGTCAGGACTGGCGGTAAAGGCGTTGCTGGAGTCTGGCAGGCGAACCCGGCCTTCGCGAACTTGAAGAACGAGGCCGGGCGTTGTTAGACTTGGCTGCCGAGCCAACGAAAGAGCCCCAATCGCACGAACGACGTCGGTGACGCCGTCGGCTGCGCGTGTTCAAGCTGCGCGGTCGAGGCAGCCGCGCTCAGTCAGTCCCTTTTCCGTCCCCAACGGAGTCACGCTGGCAGGTGTCGCGCGGGGGTAGGCAGGCAAGCTCAGTGTAGGGCGGACTCGTCCGTCTTCGCGCCAGATCCTGGGGAGCGGCGGTGAGCCGCCTCGAGGCAGGGCGCTTCGGCAATGGCGCCGGTCCGGGTCGACCAGCGCCGAGATTCAGGCGGTCACGATCCAGGAGAGGACAGGGAGGAAACCCAGGAATGCAGCTCATCTGGCTGGTCCCGGTGGCCGGCATCGTCGCGGTGTTGTTCTCGGCATTCCTTGCGCGTGACGTGCTCAGTCACGACAAGGGCACGCCCGCGATGCAGAAGGTCGCCGGCATGATCTATGAGGGCGCGATGGCGTTCCTCAACCGGCAGTACCGAACGATCGCCATGTTCGCGGTGGTTGGCGCGATCGTGATTGGCGTGCTGCTGGCGGTCCTGCAGAACAACTTCGAGCTTGGCTGGCGCACGAGCCTCGCGTTCCTGCTGGGAGCGTTCTGCTCAGGCCTGTCCGGGTTCATCGGGATGTGGATCGCCGTCCAGGCGAACCTGCGAACGGCGGCGGCCGCGCAGCACAGCCTGAAGGCAGCGCTGAACATGTCGCTGCGCGGTGGCGCGGTGTCAGGCTTTCTGGTGGTCGCCCTGAGCCTGCTCGGCGTGTTCGCGATCTTCGTGGCGTACGGCGGTCTGACCGCTCCCGAGCGCGCCCCGTTTGAGATTGTCGGCTTCGGCTTCGGGGCGAGCTTCGTGGCCCTCTTCGCCCAGCTCGGCGGTGGTATCTACACCAAGGCCGCCGATGTGGGCGCGGACCTTGTCGGCAAGGTCGAGGCGGGCATTCCTGAGGACGACCCCCGGAACCCGGCCGTGATCGCGGATCTCGTAGGCGACAACGTCGGCGACTGCGCCGGTCGTGGCGCAGACCTGTTCGAGTCTACCGCGGCCGAGAACATCGGCGCGATGATTCTTGGTGTGGCCGCGTATATGGCATCCGGATCGTCCCCGGCGACCCGGGACGCGTCCTGGATCCTCTTCCCGCTCGTCGTTCGAGCGGTGGGCATCTTCGCCTCGATGATCGGCATCCTGGCGGTCAGCCTGGGCGATGTGAGCATCGAGAACCCGATGCGCGCGATGGACCGCGGCTACTGGGTCATGACCGTGCTCGCGGCCGTTGGCATCGCGTTTGTGACGATGAACATGCTGCACAACGTGTGGTTCGTGTACGCGGGCCTGACCGGTCTGCTGACCAGCGTGGCCTTCGTGTACATCACGCAGTACTACACGGCAGGATCCTGGCGGCCGGTGCAGGAGATCGCGCGGGCGTCCAAGACCGGTCCCGCGACAAATATCATCGCGGGCATAGCTATCGGGTTCGAAAGCACGGCGATCACAGCGATCGTTATCTCGATTGCGCTGGGCCTGGCCTACTTCTTCGGCGTCCAGTCCGGACAGGAGAATGGCGGTCTCTTCGGCACGGCCGTCGCGACGATGGGCATGCTGACGACGGTGGCGTACATCCTGGCGATGGACACGTTCGGGCCGATCACCGACAACGCGGGCGGTATTGCCGAGATGTCCAGCGCGCCGGCGGAGACGCGTCACATCACAGACTCACTGGACGCCGTGGGCAACACAACCAAGGCGCTGACGAAGGGCTACGCGGTGGCGTCGGCGGCGTTGGCCGCGTTCCTGCTCTTCTCCGCCTACCTGGACGAGGTGAAGCACGCTCGCGGCCTGTCGGCGACGAGTCCGTTCCCGGTGGACCTCTCGAAGGTGGAGGTGTTCATCGGCGGGTTCCTGGGTGTGATGCTGGTGTTCGCCTTCAGCTCGTTGGCGATCCGCGCCGTGGGAAGCGCGGCCAGCAGCATCATCGAAGAGGTGCGGCGCCAGTTCAAGGCCAATCCAGGGTTGCTGGAAGGGACCGCCCTCCCGGACTTCGCACGCTGCGTGGACATCACGAACCGAGCGGCGCTGAAGGAGATGGTCGCGCCCGGACTTCTGGCGGTGCTCTTCCCGATCGTCGTCGGCGTCGTCCTGAAGGCAGAGGCCGCGGCGGCGATGCTGATGGTGGGAACGATGGCTGGCGTCCTGGTTGCCACGATCCTGAACAACTCGGGCGGCACCTGGGACAACGCCAAGAAGTTCATCGAGCTCGGCAACCTGAAGGACGAGCAGGGCAACGTCATCGGCAAGCGGACGGAGCCGCACGCGGCGGCTGTCGTCGGCGACACGGTTGGCGATCCGTTCAAGGACACGGCTGGCCCGTCCCTGCACGTGCTGATCAAGCTGCTGAGTACTATCACCCTGGTGCTGGCGCCCCTCTTCATTCGGTAGGCCCTGGCGGTAGGCCCTGGCAGCCCGACCGATCGCTCCTGGAGTGACCCGCGAGCACCCCGCACCATCTGGTGCGGGGTGCTCGCATGTTGTTCGTGGACTGTGACGGATCCGAACGCAACAGAGCATTGCGCTCGCTATACTGGCGAGCATCACTGCACGAGGCGGCCGGAATGGGGCGGCGCGTACTGTGAAGCTGCGGAGCCTCCTGGAGCAGAGCTCGCTCGGCGAGCTGCACCGTGTCTTCCAGCAGCACGGCGCCGCGGACTCCGTCGCGCTCTCGCGCGCGGAGCTGGTCCACGAGCTTGCCGCGCGACTGACCGAGCCGGGGTATCTCGGCGCCTGGCTGGAGCGGCTGGACGCCAACGCTAGAACGGTCCTGCGGTCGATCGTGGCGGACGGCGGGCAGACGCGGGGCTTCGTGCTCGAGCGTCGTGTTCGGCAGGTGCTTGGGTCCGAGACGCCCGAGCGGACGGTTCGGGCAGAGATCGACAGGCTTCTGAGCACCGGACTGGTGTTCCGTGGGTTTCAGGCATTTGGCCCGGAGCGCGGCGAGGTGTTTGTCATGCCTGAGGAGCTGCTACCGCTCCTGCCGGCACGTGTTGAAGCGACCGCCGACATCCGGCCGCGGGTCAGCGCCCCAGAGCGAGTGCTGGCGTGCTCGCCCGTCTTTGCGCTGTTCGCCTTGGCGAGCTTCGTCCGCCGCTGGCGGTTGCGGGATGCGCGGCAGTCGTCGAACGCGGGACAGCTCGCGGCGCTGGACCACGAGACGGAGCACCTGGTCGCGGAGCTGCCTGGGCGAGCGGCACGTGAACGGTGGACGCTGCTGGCGCACCTCGCGGTACACCTGGGCATCTTCACGAGGGAGGACGGCGCGCTTGACCACACCGAGGAGCTGCCGGGCTGGCTCGGCGATGGCGACAGTGGCCACAGGAGGCTCTGGGAGACCTACGTTCGGGCGGCGCAGTGGAACGATCTCGAGCGCGCCGGGTCTGGCAAGGAGCGGTACGCCGGGCGGGTCAACGAGTCGCTGGCCGCCCGCGCCCAGGTGCTCGACGTGCTGCAGCGGCTACCGGGCGTTGCCTGGCTGGAGCCTGAGGAGGTGGTGCGAGCGGTGCGGGAGCAGGCGCCGGACTTCCTACGCGAGGGGTTCGACGTCTCCACCTCGCGACTGCTGGACCTGCTGACCGGTGAGGTGCTGGCAGGGAGCAGCTCCTGGGACAAGCTCGAGGGCGAGGTGGTCAGGTATCTACTGAGCGGGCCGCTCTACTGGCTTGGCGTCGTGGAGTGGGGCGCAACCGGCGAGGCGCCCGATCGGCTGCGCGTGTCCGAGCTCGTTGTGGGCTTGCTGGTTGGAGCCGAGGCCGCGGCCGTGGTCAGTCCATGCGAGCCGCTTGAGCTACGCGATGACCGGCGCATCGTCGCCAGCACGCAGGCCGAACTCGCCATCCTGTGGCAGTTGGAGCCGTACCTGGTGCTCGAGGACCGTGGTCCGCCGTCGGTCTACCATCTTTCGCGGCTCTCGCTCGCGCGGGGGCTCGAGGCGGGCGGCTCCGTCCAGGATCTCCATCGCCTCTTGGAGCGGGGAGCGGGCGGCGCGCTGCCGGAGGCGTTCTCCGGTGCGCTGGACCGCTGGTCGACGCGCGTCGGTCGGCTGCGTATCCGTCCGGCTGTGCTGTTGACCTCGGAGACGGCTGAAGAGCTGGACGTGCTGCTGGAGCGAGCCGACCTCGCGACGATCCTGAAGCACCGGATTGGGCCGCGTGCTGTTTCGGTCCCGGCTGGCCGCGCGCAGGAGCTGGCCGACCTGCTGGAGCGGCACGGGCACTTGCCGGAACTGGACGCGTCCCTGCGCCTGATGGCTGGACGGCGCGCCTACGCGGGGCTGGTGGACCAGCGCGTGCTGGAGACGCTCCTGTACGCCCTGCGAGCGATGAGAACCATCGATCCCACGCTGCTGGACGGGCTGGTGGAGGTCGAGGCGCTCTCGCGACGGCTGGAGACGGCGCTCGGGCCGATCGCCGCGTCGCTCATTCGCAAGCGGGCGGCGGCCGCCGGGCGGCGGGCGAAGCGACAGCTCCCGCGCGGGCGTGTGGGCAGGCGGAAGCCGGGGGCCGAGCCGGATTGATTGTCGCGCCGCCGGTCCAGTATAGTACGCGTTAGCTGCGCCCCAGAGGGGGCGCTTTTCGAGGGTGATCCGATGGCTGATGTAGCCAGGCTGCTGGGGCTCACTCGACGCCAGGACCTACCGGAGTTCGGACCGGGCGACACGGTGAAAGTGTCGGTGAAGGTTGTCGAGGGAAACCGCGAGCGCACGCAGGTCTTCGAGGGAGTGGTGATCGGGACTCACCAGTTAGGGCTTCCGGACGGCACCTTCACCGTTCGGCGCATCGCCCATGGCGTTGGCGTGGAGCGTATCTTCCCGGTCAACTCTCCGCGAGTGGAGAGAGTCGAAGTCTCGCGGCGCGGCAAGGTCCGGCGAGCCAAGCTGTACTACCTGCGCGCGCTGACCGGTCGGGCGGCGCGCATCAAAGAGCGCCGGGACGCGCGGCCGGTCAAGAGCCAGTAGCCGAGACCGCGCGGTGCGCGGGGAGGTGCAACCGTCCGCTGGGGCGGTGGAGCGACCGAGCCTTGATTTCGAGCGCCGCTTGCGCCGCGCCGGGTCCCAGGCGATCGCCGGCCTCGACGAGGCCGGGCGGGGATCGTGGCTGGGCCCGGTCGTCGCGGCCGCGGTCATCCTGCCA
The DNA here is from genome assembly GCA_020850915.1 of Chloroflexota bacterium. The sequence goes on from JADZDV010000164.1 coordinate 7,836, forward strand.
CGGCCGACCGCTGCCCTGGTGGCGGACCTGGCCGGACTGCGTGATTCCAAGCAGATGACCGCGCGCCAGCGGAAGCGGCTGGCGGCGCGTATCGCTCAGGTGGCAGTGGCGGTCGGCGTTGGCCGCGTGGAAGCCGCGACGATCGACCTGGTCGGACTTGGCGCGGCGGGGCAACTGGCCTTTCTCCGCGCGGTGCGCGGGCTGACGACCGCGCCGGACTACTTGCTGGTGGACGGCTTCCACGCTCGGCTGGTGGTGCTGCCGCAGCAGGCGCTGGTGCGCGGCGACGCGCGGAGTCTCAGCATCGCGGCGGCGTCAGTGGTCGCCAAGGTGACGCGGGACGCGCTCCTGGAGGAGCTGGACGAGCGTTTTCCGGGCTTCGCGCTGGCAGCGAACAAGGGCTACGGCACGCCAGCGCAGCAGGCTGCGCTCGCCGCCCTCGGACCGTGTGAGCAGCACCGACTGAGCTATCGTCCGCTACGCTTGGCCCGGCAAGACGAGGCAGTTGTCTCGTGAAGGAGCGCGCGCCGGGCGCCACGCGGGCGCTCGGCCAGCTTGGCGAAGACCTGGCGGCCCGCCACCTGGAGGGACTTGGCTACCGGTTGCTTGGCCGGAACGTTCGCTCGTCGCTAGGAGAGCTGGACCTGGTGTTTCGTGAGCGAGACGAGGTGGTGTTCGTCGAGGTGAAGGCTCGGCGGAGCCTCCTGGGCATTGCGCCCGAGGAGAAGGTGGACCGGCGGAAGATTGAACGACTGGCTCGGCTGGCCGAAGCGTACCTGGCAGAGCGGGGGCTAGAGGAGAGCGCCTGGCGGATCGACGTCGTCGCGGTCGTCCTGGACGCGCAGGGCCGGGTACAGCGCCTGCAGCACTACAAGTACGCGGTGTATTGAGTCTGGCGAAGGCCAGGACGTGGAACGAGCCGGGCGGATGGCGAGACGGAATGGCTGAACGACTGCAAAAGTACCTCGCCGGCGCAGGCGTCGCCTCGCGTCGCGCCGCCGAACGGCTCATTGCCGGCGGCCACGTGCGAGTCAACGGCCAGGTCGTGGACCAGGTCGGCGCGTTGGTCGAGCCGGAGATCGATCGCGTCGAGGTGGACGGCGAGTGGGTGCGTGCGCGGCCGCGCCGTACCTACCTGGCCGTCAACAAGCCGCCGGGCTATGTAACGACGACGAGCGACCCGCAACGTCGCCCGATCGTGATGGCCCTGGTGCCGAAGATCGGACGGCTGTACCCGGTCGGACGGCTGGACGCGGAGAGCGAGGGGCTGCTGCTGCTGACCGACGACGGCGAGCTGGCAAACCGGGTGACCCACCCGCGCTACGGCTGCGAGAAGGAGTACCACGCGCTGGTGAGCGGCGAGCCCGAGGAGCACCTGCTGGATCGGCTGCGGCACGGCATAGAGCTGGCGGAGGGGTTCACGTGCCCGGCCCGCGTGGAGCGGGTGCGGGAGGAGCGGGGTGGCCGCGTCTGGATGAGGGTCGTTCTGGGCGAGGGACGGAAGCGGCAGGTGCGGCGGATGTTCGAGGCGATCGGGTGTACCGTGGAGCGGCTCATCCGGGTGCGGATTGGGCCGCTCGAGCTGAGGGGCCAGCCGTCGGGGACGGCGAGGCCGCTCACACGGTCCGAGGTGGCAGCGCTGTACACGGCGACGGCAGTGGTCGTGCCGCCGCCGGCCGCGGGCGAGCCGCGATGACCGGGGTGCCGGTCATCGCGCTGGACGGTCCGGCCGCCTCCGGCAAGACGACCGTGGGACAGATGGTCGCTCGGCAGCTTGGCTTTCTCTGCCTGGACACGGGGATCATCTACCGGGCGCTGACCTGGCGGGCGCTGCGGGAGGGCCTTGCGATCGACGACGCCGACGCGCTGGCCCGGCTGGCCGAGGAGCTGCCGATCGTTATCAGGCCAGCCAGCGTGGCGGACGGTCGTCAGGAGGACGTCCTGGTGGGCGGGAGGGATGTGTCGCTGGCGGTACGGTCGCCGGTCGTGGACGCGAGCGTTTCGGCCGTCTCGGCCCACCGGGCCGTGCGAACGGCGCTCGTCGACGTGCAGCGGCGGGTCGCGCGACCACCAGGCACGGTGGTGGTGGGGCGGGACATCGGCACGGTGATCTTCCCGGACGCGATGCTGAAGGTGTTCCTCGTCGCCGACCCGCGCGAGCGCGCCCGGCGCCGTCTCGTGCAGCGGGGCATCGTCGATCCAGCCAGGCTGGAGGCGGAAATGCAGGCTGTGCTCCACCGTGATGACCTCGACGCCTCTCGCGCGGCGGCGCCCTTGACGAAGGCGGCGGACGCTGTGGAGATCGATACGACGACGATGACGCCGGACGAGGTGGTGGAGCGCATCCTGGCGCTGTTCCACGAGCGAGAGCGACAGGTCTCCCATGAGTGACTCGCACGCTCGGCGGCCGTCGCTCTTCTATCTGTTCTCACGCCTGCTGGTGAGGTTGCTGGTGGCGCTTCTCTCTCGCTGCACCGTCACGGGCCTGGAGAACGTGCCGCGCAGCGGGCCGTTGCTCATCGTGAGCAACCACCTGAACAACGCTGACCCGGTCATCATCGCGGCGTTCGTGCCGCGCAACGTCACGTTCATGGTGAAGGAGGCGCTGTTCCGCTGGCCGGTGCTGCCGCTTACCCTCTGGTACGGCGGCATACGCGTCCGCCGGGGCGAGGCCGATCGCGAGGCGATCAGAGCGGCGCTGAGCCTGCTGGACGGCGGGCAGGTGGTGGGCGTGTTCCCAGAAGGAACGCGCAGCCGGTCGGGACGCCTTGGGCCGGGTCGGCCCGGGGCTGGCCTGCTGGCCCTGCGAACGAACGCGGCGATCCTCCCAATCGGGATCGTTGGCACGCAGGATGTCCTCGGCCTGGCGCCGATTGTTCGACGGCCCCGGATCTCGGTGCGTATCGGCCGGCCGTTCCACGTTGAGCCGCACGTTGGCGGTGGGCGCTCGGCGGCGGCGATGCAGGCGACGGAGACGATCATGGGGCGCGTCGCGGAGCTGCTGCCGCCCGAGATGGCTCCCGCGCCGCCGCCAGCCGGGGAGACCGCTCGATCGGTTCGATCGAGCAAGTCATGAACGGGCGGCTCGAGGTCATTGCGTCGCGGCTGAGCGTCGGCCCGCCGACGGGGGAGATCGTCGGGGTCGAGGCGGATTCGCCTGCCGAACGGGCGGGGGTGCGCGTGGGCGATCGGCTCGTTGCGATCGACGGGCTGCTGACGCGGGACGTCATCGACTACCAGTACGAGACGGGCGCGTCGAGTGTGTCGCTCACCGTCGAGCGGGATGGCGAGCTGCTCTGGCTGGAGGCGCGGAAGGAGGCGGAGGCCGAGCTGGGGCTGCAGTTCAGCCGACCGGTGTTCGAGGGAATCCGCGAGTGCAACAACAACTGTGAGTTCTGCTTCATCCGCGGTCTGCCGAAGGGGCTGCGCCGCTCGCTCTACATAAGGGACGACGACTACCGGTACTCATACCTGTTCGGGAACTTCCTGACGCTGACGAACTTGAGCGAGGTGGACTGGCGGCGCGTCGCGTTCCAGAAGCTCTCGCCGCTGTGGGTCTCGGTGCACGCGACCGATCCCAGGGTCCGGCGACAGATGCTGGCAAACCCGAGCGCGCCGCCCATTCTCGAGGCGCTCGATCGTTTGGGCAGAGCGGGCGTCGAAGCTCGGGCGCAGGTCGTCCTCTGGCCTGGGGTCAATGACGGGGAGGTGCTGGATCGGACGATCCGGGACCTGTCCGAACGAGCGGACTGGGTAGCCTCGGTGGCAGTCGTGCCGATCGGCCTCACCCGCTACTCGGCTCCGCGAACGATCCGCGCGGTGACCCCAGAGGACGCGCGCGACGCGCTGACGATCGTGGAGCGCTGGCAGCGCAGGCTGCGTCAGGAGCTCGGTCGTGGCTTCGTGTACGCCAGCGATGAGCTGTATCTGCGTGCTGGCCGCAAGCTACCATCGGCACGCGCCTACGACGGCTTTCCTCAACTGCTGAACGGAGTGGGGCTGATCCAAGCGATGCTGGTTGACTGGGGGCGCGTGCGCCGGCGGATTCCCGTGGCGGTGACGCGAGCGCGGCGAGTGATATGGGTGTGTGGCCAGGCCGCGGCGCCGGCGCTGCGCCAGATGGCATCGGAGCTGACGGGCGTGGTGGGGCTGGATGTCGAGGTAGTTGTCGCGACGAGCAGCTTCTTTGGCGGCAACATCACGGTCTCCGGCCTGATCGCTGGCGCGGACGTGCTCGCGGCACTGAAGGGCCGTCAGGCGGACCTGGCGATCCTGCCGCGGACCGCGTTTGGTTTCGACGGGAGCAAGACGCTGGACGAGTGGACGGTGGAGGCGCTGGAGGCGGAGGCGGGGCTGCCGCTGCGCCTGGCGCTGCAGGCCGGAGAGCTGCTGGCGCTGACGGCGGGAAGCGAGTAGCGCTGCACGGCTGCCGAAGACCGTCGTCTCAGAAGAGAGTGAGGATCTGATCGACGACCGCGGCCGCGGAGTCGCTTCGCTCGCTGCAGGCCGATGAGTCCGGACTCCATCATGGCCAACCACCCGAGAGCGACTGGACAAGCCAATGATGGGTGCGGGCAGGCCGGCCTGTCGGCCTTCCGTCGTCGTTGCCGACGACCCGACACGATCCAGGCGATCCAATCACCGGGAGGGGCGGACCGGCGGAGCGCGTCTCAAGATGGTCGTTTGCGCCACTTCACGTTCCCGTTCGTCCGGACCTCTGGGAAGGTCAGGCGCCGAATGCCGAGCGGTTCTCGAATTCTGAGACGGACTTGACGTGTCCGCCCTCAACGGGTTCGCGGCTCGTCCGCGACCTCTCAGGCGGCTGGCGACGAAGGCTCGCAGAGCCCCTGTTGCGCGGGCCGTCAGGCGACGGCCTCGGGCTCTTCGGCGCCTTCGGCGGTGATGACGAGCGGCTGGTCGGACAGGTCGCGGGCTTC
>JADZDV010000165.1 GCA_020850915.1 Chloroflexota bacterium
GTCCAGCCAGCCATCTCGCGGCTGGACCACCCGTCCGAGGCCGTGCTCGGGTCGGTCCAGAGGTCCGGCTCGATCTCCCGCGTCACCTGCTCGGGCGTGGCGCGATCGATCCGCCATCCCCACTCTCGCGGACGACACACGCTCTGGCGCAGCGTGGCCAGTCGCGCCTCGCTAGCATCCTCCTCCCAGTGCAGGGAGCCGTCGACGTGGACCCGGTCGCTCCCAACCTCGCCGGCCAGGTCCGGGTGGTCGCGAATGCCCATGACGGTCAGTCAGCGGTAGTGGCGGGGCGTCTCGCGGAAGTCGTTGAGCCATGCGAACGAGCTGCCGCTCGCGCCCGAGCCCGGGCAGCGCCGCTCGACGACGGTCACCCGGGCGGCGGCCTGGGCCAGACGGTGGCTCAGCGCGGCGCCGACCACGCCGGCGCCGGTCACCGCGATCCGAACAGAGCGAGGGTGGTCCGAGCGTCATCAGGGAGCCTCGTGTCGCCGCTCCACCAACTGCGCGTCAGCTCATGCGCCGCTGTACTCGCTCAGCCGAGTGTTCCGGCCCGCTGCTCGCCGCCGCCGGCGATGAAGCTGTCGATCGCGGCAGGATCGAGGGTGGCGAAGCGCTGTGGGCCCAGCCCGTCGAGCGGCAGGTCCGTCCGCCCGGTGGTGATGAGCTGCGCGAGCAGCTTGCCGGTCCCGGGGCCGATGGCGAAGCCGTGTCCGGAGAAGCCGGTCGCCAGGTAGAGGCCGTCAAGGCCGGGCGCGGCGCCGATGATGGCCAGACCGTCGATGGATTGTGGCTCCACGCCAGCCCAGGCCCGGACCATGGCGGCCCGACGGGCCGCGGGATAGAGGTCGGCGACCGTGGCGGCGTTGCCGGCCACGCTGGCCGGACGTGTCCAGGACAGCCCGGTCTCGAGGTCAGGGTCAGCGGGCCAGCCTCCGCCAACCAGGTACTGCCCGCTCCGAAGCTGTTGGAGACGGATCCGGCGGCCGACACACGTGAGGACCGGCTTGAGCGACGGCGGCATCCGCTCCGTGATCAGCATCTGGGGCGCGCGGGCCGTGACCGGCAGGCGCATCCCGAGCGGCCCGAGCAGCCGGTTGCACCACGCTCCGACCGCCAGCACGACCGCCTGACCGCTGTAGGATCCCTCGCGGGTCTCCACGCCGTCGACCCGCCCACCAGCCGACCGGAGGCGGGTGACTGCCTCGCCAGTGCGGATCCGGGCGCCGCGCCGCTCGGCGGCCCGGGCGAAGGCAAAGGTCGTCAATTGCGGCTGGGCCGAGCCGTCGCGCGGACAGTAGCTGGCCATGATGGCGCGGTCGGTGACACCTGGGGCGAGCTCGCGCAGGTCGTCGGGACCGATCAGGCGGATGTCGAGCCCGCCCGCCTGCAGGCGGGCAACGCCGGCTTCCAGGGTCGCCCGCTGAGCCTCGGACTCGATGATGTGGACGTGCCCGGTTTGGAGGTAGTGAAGGTCGGCCTCGAGCTCCTCGGCCAGGTTGGTCCAGAGGTCGACGCTGTACATCGCGAGCGGCAGCTCGGCCGGGTCGCGGAATGACTGGCGGACGCCGCCAGCGCTGGCGCCAGACGCGCCGCTGGCGATCTGCCGCCACTCGAGCAGCGTGACGCTGGCCCCGGCCGCGGCCAGGTAGTAGGCGGTGGAGGCGCCGACAACGCCGCCTCCCACGATGACGACCTCAGATGCTGGCATGCGTCGCCTCCTCCGTGGCCACGCGGGCGAGCACGTCCAGCGGGACCGGCCTCAGCGGCGCCCTGACGTGGAAGGAGCCGACCTCGTCAGGCGTCAGACCATGGTGGCGAGCGGCAATCTCAGCCACCATGGCGCCGCAGACGCGGCCCTGGCAGGGGCCCATGCCGGCGCGAGTGAGCGCCTTGAGTGCGTTGACCTCGGTCACCCAGCTCGTGAGCGCGCGACGGAGCTGGCCAGCCGTCACTTCCTGGCAGCGGCAGACGATCACGTCGTCAGTCATCAGCTCGTGAAGTCCTGGCCGAACCCTGAACACCTCCCCGAGCAGATCGCCAAATCGGCGACGTCGATCGCGCTCGCGGCGGGCGCTTGCCACCTCGTCTTCGGCAACGGGACGGCCGACCAGGCGCGCGGCCGCGAGTCCCGCCAGGCGGCCCTCGGCCAGCGCCGCGTGGGCGCCTCCAATCCCGGCCACTTCGCCAGCCACGAACACTCCGGGCACGGAGGTCTGCTGGTCGGCATCATGGACCGGCACCCAGCCACCAGCATTCGGCCGGTACGCGTGGGCGCAGTCGAGCAGCCGCGTGAGCTGGATGGCCGGCACGAAGCCGTAGCCCAGACAGACGGCGTCGACGGCCAGGGTGCGCTCGGTGCCGGGGATCGGTCGCCAGTCGCCGTCGCACCGCGCGACCACCGCGCGTTCGACGGACTCCTGTCCCTCAGCGCGAACGATCATCCAGCCGCTGGCGAGCGGGACCCTGGCGCGGCGGAGGGCCTGGAGATAGCCGAGCGCCTCCCGCAATCTCGTCCAGTGGCCGCGCAGCCGCGTCACGTGGCGGAGCCAGGCCGCGGGCCTGGTGGCTTCCAGCACGGCCAGGACGCGCGCCCCGCCCTCGGCCAGCGCCTTTGCAACCGGCAGCAGGAACGGGCCGGAGCCAACCAGGAGGACGACTCGCCCCGGCAGGACACGCTGGTACGTGACCAGCATCTGCGCCGCCCCGGCGGTCATCACGCCGGGCAGGTCCCAGCCGGGGAAGGCGACGGGGCGATCGTAGGCACCGGTCGCCACAACCACGGCGCCAGCGCGCAACCGGTCGGCGGTCTCGTCGCGGAGGAGCTCGAGCGTCAGGTCACGACTCGCCGACCAGACGGTGGTCCCGGAGAGTATCTCGATGTTCGGATGACCCGCCGCCGCCAGCAGCGAGTCCCCACGCCTGAGGTCGTCGTCGAGCGACTGCCGGACCGGGATCTTGAAAGCAGCCGGCAACTGCTTGAAATACTGGCCACCGGGCCGGGGGTATTCGTCCAGCACGGTCA
>JADZDV010000166.1 GCA_020850915.1 Chloroflexota bacterium
AGGGAAGTCATTGGGGCATCGTCAGGAATGAGCAGCTCGGCGATGTAGCCACCCTGGCGCGGTGAGATCCGCGCGTGGCGTCGCGCCTGAGCGAACGTCGCGAAGACAGAGACGCGCTGCGCCGCGCGCGGTCGCGGCGGATCGTTCGTGATCGGCTCCAGGCCTCTCGCCGCGTGCGACAGGAGGTCGTCTCGCGTTGGCTTGGGCTCGGCGATGACGCGCCGGAACGTCCGCGGCACGAACGATCAGTGTACTCGCTCTACCCCCACCAGCTCGCGGCCGGGCTCGGGATCGGGGACGGGCGGGCCGAGGCCGAGGGCGGCGAGGCTGGCGGCGGGGGTGGGGTGGACCAGGCGGCCGGACTTGCGGCGTTCACGGTCCACCACGCAGCCCGCCTCCACAAGCAGGCCGACGAGACGGCTCAGGCGGTGGCCGGAGAGGCCGGTCCGCTGCTGGAGCCAGGCGCGGCCGGGCAGGCAGCCCTGGTTCGCCCCTTCGTGCAGGGCGAAGACCAGGTCGATCAGCTCCCCTTCACGCTCGAAGTTGACGCTGCGCGCCTCCATGTACACGGTGCGGTCGCCGATCCGCACCCGGCCGTTCTGCACGTGGCGCAGGGCGCTACGGTAGAGCCGGTAGACGGACGGGCGGGTAAGCCGCAGCTGCTGGGCGATCTTCGTGAACGGCTGGTGCTCGACGAAGCGGAGGCGCAGCACGGCGCGCTCGCGCTCGTCGAGCGGCTGCATGAGCTCCTCGTACTGCAGCGCCTGGTCCCACTCGCGCCCATCGCTGCCGGCCGTCGCCTCCAGCGCCTCCTGGATGCGCGGCTGCTCGGCGCCGAACACCTGGATGCCCCGCGCCCGCCGACTGGGCGAGCACCGCTGGACGTAGCGCGAGAGGTACCAGGGGAAGGAGGCGGAGAAGTAGCTGACGAAGCTCCCGCCCTCCGGCCGCCAGCTCCGCGCCAGCTTCGCCAGGATGACCCAGGCCTCCTGCTCCAGGTCCGCCCGCTCGATGCTGGCCGGCAGGGCCCCGGCCTGGTCGCGGTAGCGCGCCAGGGAGCCCCGAATGACCGGCTGCACCGCGCGGTGCAACGCTTCCAGGACCGTCCGGTCGCCAGCCCGGTAGGCCAGGGCCAGCGCGGAGATCGCGTCGCTGTCGTCAACTGGCATGGACATCAAGCTCCATCGCAATGGCATCGAGAATCTGGCTCGCCCGCTGGTCGTCGCGGTCGCCCCGCTCAGCCAGCGCCTGCTGCAGGCGGAGCGCGCCGCAGAGCGCCAGCACCAGCCGGCGCAGCTCGGCCGTGTCGCGCCCTTCGCCGCGGCGGTACTCGTCGTGGATCAGCGTCCGGAGCATGGCGACCTCCTGGTCGATGCCCTCGAGCTCGAGAGCGGCTGCCAGATCGATCGACCCGAACGCGGACGCCCCAGCCGGGCCTGCCGCCGGCGCGACCCGCGCCTCACGCTTCTTGACCGGAGCTATCCCGCCTCGCCGCACCGCCACGCCTCCAGTGATATAGAACGTATGTTCTATACTGTTGGCCATTATCGGGTGTCTCGGGTGGACGGTCAAGATGCTTCGCCGTGCGACGCCTCCGTCACCGCCTCAGGGTGCTGCCCGCCCGGTCTCCCTCCCGCTGCGCGGCAGCGGTGCGCTACTCTTTCGGACGATGCCGCGGACACTCGGTCTGTTGCTCCTGCTGGGAGGCGCCGGCTGCCTGCTCGCTCGTCCCATCCGAGGCGTCCCCGGCCCGATGATCGCCCTGCTGCTCGGTGCCCTGGTGGGTGGGACCCCTCGTCGGTCTGGTGGCCGCGCTGGCCTGGCGCGCCAGGCCTTCCGCCGGGCGCGCGCCGCGCCTGGGTGGGAGCTGGAGCGACTGCGCGCGGCCCATCGAGGTGGCCCATTGGGACGTCCGAGCTGGGGCGTGCGCTATGATGGCCGCGCCCGCGGCCTGAAGCTCTCCACGAAAGGACTGCACGGTGCTGGCTCTCCAGGAGACCTACACGCACCTGCTGGTCGAGTCTCCGAGCGCGCACGTCGTCAGCGTGACGCTCAACCGACCGGAGGTGCTGAACGCGCTCAACACGCGGTTGGGGCGCGACCTGACCCTCTGCTTCCGAAGGATCTCCCAGGACGGCGAGGCGCGCGCCGTCGTGCTGGCGGCCGCGGGCACGCGGGCGTTCTGCGCGGGCGCCGACCTCAAAGAGCGGGACGGGATGACCGACCTGCAGTGGCTGGACCAGCACCGCGTCTTCGAGGATGCGCTGCGCTCAGTGCTCGAGTGCCGGGCGCCGGTCATCGCGGCGGTAGAGGGCTACGCCTTCGGCGGCGGCCTCGAGCTGGCGCTCAACGCGGACTTCATCGTCGCCTCGTCGGCCGCGAGCTTCGCCCAGCCGGAGGTAACGCGGGGGATCATTCCCGGCTGCGGCGGCACCCAGCTCCTGCCCCGGCGGATCGGCGGAGCGCGGGCCAAGGAGCTGATCTACAGCGGGCGGCGGCTCGACGCCGAGACCGCGGAGCGCTGGGGGCTGGTCAATCGCCTGACGGCGCCCGGGGAGGCGTCAGCAGTCGCCACGGAGCTGGCGGAGACGATCGCCCGCAACGGGCCCATCGCCGTGAAAGAGGCGAAGCGGGCCATCAGCCGCGGCTCCGATCTGCCGATGCACCAGGCACTGGCCGTCGAGATCGACTGCTACAACGTCACGGTGCCGACCGAGGACCGTTTCGAGGGCGTGCGGGCGTACAACGAGCGCCGAGCGCCGGAGTTCACGGGCCACTGAGGCGCTGCACGACTCGCGCCACCAACCCCGACACCGAATGGACCGCATGAGACTCCGCGCGCCGCTACCCGGCGGCTGGGGCGCCAACGCCGTGATCCTGGCCCATGTCTTCAACGACATGTACACGCCGGCCCTCTCGGTACTGGTGCCGATCATGGCGTTGCGCTTCGGGCTCAGCCTCTCGGAGGCTGTCGGTCTGGCGACCGCCTACGCCGCGACGTCGGCCTTCCTCCAGCCGCTCTTCGGCGCCTGGCTGGATCGCCGCCGCGGCGCGCGGCTCGCCTCGGCGTGCAGCCTGATCAGCGCCGCGGCGCTGGCCGCGCTCACCCTGCCGCTCCCGTACCCGCTGCTGCTGGCCGTCGCGGCGGCAGGCGGCATTGGCAACGCCATCTTCCACCCGCACAGCAGCGCCTTGATCGCCGGCGCGCCGGGCTCCCGCCAGCGGGTGATGGGCTGGTACGGCAGCACCGGCAACCTCGGGATCGGTCTCACCCCGATGCTGCTGCCGCCGCTGGTTGAGTGGCTGGGCGGCGTGGAGCTGACCTGGCCGTGGCTCCTGCTGCCGGGCGCCGTCAGCGTGATGCTGTTGTTCTCGGCACAGCGGCTCGGCCTGCGCTACGCCCAGCCGGCCGGCGGCACGCTTGCCGTGACGATGCCGTTCCGCTTCGCGACCCATGTTCTGGCGATGGTGCCGTTGCTGCTGGCCATCGCCTTCCGCAACTGGACCACGATGGGTATGACGGCGCTCCTGCCACTGTACCTCGGCCAGGCCGGTAGCGGCTGGGTGCTCGGCGCTCGCCAGGTCTCCTACATGCTGCTGGGCGGCACGGTGGGCTCGGTCGTCGGCGGCTACCTGGCTCAGCGCTTCGGTGCGCGCCGCCTGATGGCCGTCTCGCTGGCGATCAGCAGCCTCTTCCTCATCCTCCTGGTGAAGGTCGGCAACAGTCCCTGGACCGGCGTGCTCACGACCGTTGGCGGCAGCCTTCTGATGATGTCGTTCGCACTGAGCGTCGTGGTTGCGCAGGACCAGCTTCCCAGCCACCGCGCCTACGCGGCGGGACTGTCGTTCGGCCTGGGCTCGGGTCTCTCCAGCCTCGGTTTCGGCCTCTCCGGCTGGCTGGCGGAGCACCTCGGCGTGGCGCCGGTCGTCTACGGGCTCACCATGCTCCCGCTGCTCGGCGCCCTGGTGATGTTTGGCGTGCCGAAACCACCCGCGCCGCCAGGCGCAGGTGCGCCAGCTCCGGCGAGAAGGTAACGCCTCGACATCGTCCGCGATCGACACCTCGCGTCCATCCGCGACACGGCGCTCGCTCTCCGTGCGACTCGCCCTGGCCGCGCGCCAGCACAACGTCTAGCCGACCCCCGGGAGATAGCTCCAGCGCGCCGTCGTGCTGGCGTCGATCGTCCCGGCGCTGGCGCTCCTGTTCATGGAGTACCAGGAGTCGTCGGTAATTCCCGCCCGACGACTCCTGCCCACCATGCTCAGGTCAGCCACGATGCGAGGATGGCGGGCCAGGACGCAGTGGGCAGAGCCTGCCTCGCGGTGCGTGCGCCTGACTTGTGTTGACATCAGCGTGGGTCTCCTGGGCGATCCCACGGCCGGTAGGGTTGGACCGATGCGTCCGCCCTGGCGAACGCCAGATCGTCCTGTACCTTGTGGCCGCCTGTGCCGAGGGGTGAAGAGGGCGGACCGATCTGTCTTCCCTTACCGGTCACGGGTTGGTCCGGTACCTCGCGGACGGTTGTTCCCTGATAGGGGCGGCCACATTCGCTGCGCTGCCGTTCGCTGCGCTCAGGCCAGGCAGTGCAGGCACCGGGGGCTACCGGGTGCGATGACGCTGCCACATCTTTCGGGCGCACCCAGAACGCTGAGGACGATGGCGCTTTCCGCTGACTCGGAGTATCGTCCGGTCAGGTTGAGGAGTGGGGTGCGACGTGTTGAAACGGCCCCTACCGGTCTGTCGACCACGCTGCAACATGTTTCGGGCGCACCCGGAGGAGTGGGCTGTGAGGCGTCGCGCGAGTGTTCTGGTTCTGGCTGTGGTTCTTACGATCGCGATCGGCGGGCGGCCGGTGCTAGCGGATGGGAGCTGGATCGATGGGCCGCGAACGAGCTGGAACCAGCCGGGGATGGCGGTC
>JADZDV010000602.1 GCA_020850915.1 Chloroflexota bacterium
GCCTCGAGCGCCGCCGAGGAGCTTGCCGCCATCGCACGCCGCAACGGCGTGTCGGCGGAGCGCATCTCCATCGCCGCCTACCAGGCGAACGCCGGCGAGACGAGCGCACCGGTGCGCGTCTCCTACATCGCGCTCAAGGCCCATACCGGCAAATGCGGCCGCTGGCCCGCCGATCTGGCCAAGACCGAAGACAACAAGCACGACGCGAATTTCGGCTGCTCGTCCCAGAACAACCTCGCGGCCCAGATCGCCAACCCGGCCGATCTTCTCGGCCCGCGCAAGCGCGGCGACATCGACGCGGCCAACCGCAGCAACGCGATCGACGACTATCGCGACCGGGCCGTCGCCGACGACTTCGTTAGTAATTCCGAAGTCGACTACTGACCGCGCGAACCTTGGGGGCAGACAGATGAGCAACCTGGCCTACGACACCGCGCTTGACGACGTCGCTTCCGACGACATCTCCGCGCTGCACTCGATGCGTCCCGTGCCGCGCATCTCCATCCAGGCGTTTTGCGAGACGGAGGGCATCGCCAGCCCGATCGAGCGGGCCGGCGAGGACCGCCGCATGGCCAAGGCGCACCGGAAGGTGCACATGGGCGGCATCCAGACGGCGATCGAGTTCTACCAGACCGCGCCGACGCCGAACCTCATCATCCTCGAATCGCGGCGCGAGCCGCGCGAGTTGATGGCGGGGCTGGCCGAGCTGGCCGAGTTCTGCGATCCCTCGACCAAGGTGGTGGTCGTCGGCCACTACAACGATGTCGGCCTCTACCGCGACCTGATCCGCTCGGGCGTTTCCGAATACATCGTCGCGCCGATCTCCATGGCCGACATCATCGGCGTCATCGCCTCGATCTTCGTCGACCCGGAAGCCGATCCGATCGGCCGGTCGGTGGCCTTCATCGGCGCGAAGGGCGGCGTCGGCTCGTCGAGCATCGCCCACAACGTCGCCTGGGCGATGTCCAACCTGTTCAAGAGCGAGGTCGTGGTCGCCGACCTGGATCTCGCCTTCGGCACCGCCAACATCAATTTCGACCAGGACCCGGCCCAGGGCATCGCAGAGGCCGTGTTCGCGCCGGAGCGCATCGACGAGGTCTATCTCGACCGACTGCTGGCGCAGTGCGCCGAGCATCTGAGCCTGCTCGCCGCGCCGTCGACGCTCGATCGCGTCTACGACTTCGAGCCCGACGCCTTCGCCCAGATCATCGACGTCGCCCAGCGCAGCGCGCCCTTCCTCGTCCTCGACGTGCCGCATATCTGGAACGGCTGGACGAAATCGACGCTGATGCAGGCGGACGAGGTGGTCATCACTGCGACCCCCGAGCTGGCCAACCTGCGCAACACCAAGAACCTCGTCGATATGCTGAAGAAGCTGCGGCCGAACGACGTGCCGCCGAAGCTGGTCATCAACCAGACCGGCATCGCCAAGCGTCCCGAGATCTCGGCGGCGGACTTCACCGAGCCGCTCGGCATCTCGCCGATGGCGGTGATCCCGTTCGATCCGCAGCTCTTCGGCAATGCCTCCAACAATGGCCGCATGCTCGGCGAGATGGATGCCCAGCACCAGATCGTCGCGACGGTCAACGAGATCGCGCATGTCCTGACCGGGCGCGCCGAGGTCAAGGCGAAGAAGAAGGCCGGCCTGAACAGCCTGATCGACCGGCTGAAGCTGAAGAAGAAGTGACCTTGCGTCCGCGGGAGCGATAGCGACCATGTTTGGCAGAAGAGGCAACGACGACGGCGCCCGCGCAGCGCCGGAATTCCGTCCGACCGCGAGCGCTGCTCCGGCTGCGGCCA
>JADZDV010000167.1 GCA_020850915.1 Chloroflexota bacterium
CGACCACGACTACACGCGATCGGACACCTTCACCATCGATACGCTGGGTGGCATCGTCTCCATTCGGCTGAACCTGGACGGAGACCGGATCGAGACGATCACAGCGAACATGGGCCGCGCAACGTTCGACCGGTTCGACCACCTCGAGTTGGACGGCCAGCGGATCGACTGCACCAGTCTGTCGGTCGGCAACCCGCACTGCGTCATCGTGGTCCCCGATCTGAGCGCCGTCGAACTTGAGAGGCTCGGGCCACGTATTGAGACCCACCCGGCCTTTCCTAACCGGACCAACGTGCAGTTCGCCCAGGTGCTCAGTCGGGACCGGATCAGCATCCTGATCTGGGAGCGCGGGGCGGGCGTCACTCTGGCAAGCGGCTCCAGTAGCTGCGCCGTTGCCGCCGCGTGCCATCGCCTGGGGGTGGTGGATCGCGACGTCACGATGCAGATGCCAGGCGGCGATCTGAGCATCTCCATCGACGAGTCCGGCGAAATCTGGATGACCGGGCCGGTGGAGGAGGTCTGCGGCGGCGACCTGAGCGGCGACCTGCTCCGCCGCTTGCAGGCGCTCTAGACCGCGGCTGGCGAGAGAAGACGGGGATCCATGCCCCACCCATCTCGGGACGCAAGGCGACGCGTGGGCGCGACCTGGCGGTTCCTTGTCACTCTGGCGCTGCTAGCCTGGTTCGCCGCGATGCCCGGACTCTTCGGTCGCCCAGCCGAGGCGGAGGAGTCGGGGGCGGCGCCAGGCGAGACGGCCACGCCGACTGCGACCGCTGCCCTCGCAACAGTCGCCGCCGACAACACTGCCACGCCGACCGCGACGACCACAACGACCCCGGAAGCCACGCTGCCGGCCGCGACTGAGAGTGCGCCTTCGGCCGAGGCTGTCTCGGATGGCCAGGCGCCGACGCCGACGCCGACGCCTACGCTCACGGCGACGGCCACGGCGACGGACAGCGGCGGCGAAGCCACCTCGACCGTGACGACTACACCGACGGGAACGCGCACGCCCAGCAGCACTCCGCCCGCGGAGGGCGCCCCCGCGCCGGGAGCGGCCGGGATGACCGAGTGGCCGCTGCCGGAGATGCTCCAGCCCGAGTACGACATTCCCAACGGCCACTTCTTCACCCAGTCAGTGCCCGATGCCCGGAAGGGCTACGGGCTGAGCATCGCGGACGCGGCGGGCATTCCGTTCTGGTCTGAGTACCGGCGGCTTGGAGGGTTCCAGAAGCTCGGCTACCCGCTGTCGCGGCCATTCTTGTGGGATGGCAGGCCGGCTCAAGCGACCCAGAGTGGGATCATGCGCTGGGACGCCTCGCGTCGAGTGATGACGGTAGAGAAGGCCTCCGAGTTCGGCCCGCTGCCGAGCGAGATCGTCGAACCAGAGCCACCGCTGCGACTGGGAGGCAAGGCGGCGAGCCCGGCACCCTGGTCCGGGTGGTGGTGGCCAGCCAGCTACTCCATGCGCGGACCGCACCTGTTCGACGCGGATGGGCCGCTAGCTCGGTACGATGAACTCGTGGTCAAGAGCGGGAAAGAAGACCCGCGCACGCTCCAGTGGGAGCGTGAAGAGCTGGTCCTGGCTGGACTCTCCTGGGCCGGCCATTGCAACGGCTGGACGGCCGCCGCCCTGCTCGAGCCCGAGCCGACGAAGCCGCGCGAGGTGGATGGGATTAGCTTCTCAGTCGCGGACCAGAAGGGGCTGCTCTCGGAGTGGCATTTCGCGGATGCGGCGCTCTGGTGGTACGGCGGCGATTCGGGCGTCAGCGCGGCGGATTTCCACACGCGTCTCATCGACTGGCTGGGTCGCGGGAAGCGTGGGTTCGCGGTGACCTTCCGCCCGTCGCGGGACGACGAGGTCTGGAGCTATCCGGCCTACGCCTTCGACCTGACGATGGGGCCGGACGCCGTGCAGCCGGGCGTCACGCTCGTCTCCGTCACGCTCTACCTGGCGGACAACAACGTGCCGGCCGACTTCGTCGGCGTTCAGCCCTGGCACGGCGAACCGATCAGGCTGGAGTACCGGATCACCGGGCCGCGCGACCACCCGGTCGGCGGCGCCTGGACCGGCGCGAGCGCGCCGGCTGACGGCTTCGCCCGCCCGGCGGAGATCTGGTTCCCAGACGTGGAGCATCGTAACTATTACCGCCAGCTCACGAGCCCGAACCTGGACTACAGCGTCATCAAGCGGATCGTCGGGCGCTGAGCGGGGCGCGGCGGCTGGCACGTCCGTCGCGCTCGGGCGGCGATCAGTCGTACTTGAGCGGCAGCTCGATCGGGACACCCTGCTCGGCGGACATATCGGCGGCGAGGGTGACCTCCATGACGATGCGCGCGTCCTCCGGCGAGACGACCACTGGCTCGTCCAGCGCCACGCAGTCGATGAACTTGCGGGTCTCGTTCTCCATCGCGCCCGCGAACACGTAGTCAACTTGCTGACCTGGCATGGTGGAGATTGGCCGGATGAGGCCGCGCTCGGCCGTGCTCAACAGCACGTCGCGGTGCGTGTCGTCGATGAACATTGCGCCGTCGCTGCCGGTGAACTCGAACGCTGCTGAGGAAAAGCCGGGGTACTCGACCGGTAGGTTCCAGCTCGAGAAGATCGAGACGGCCTGGCCGTTTTCCATCGTCAGGATGATGGCGATCGAGTCCGGAAGGTCATACGGCTCGCGCATGATGCCGTACGCGGCCTGAGCGTAGACCTTCTTCACGCGAGTGGGCGCCATCCACCAGAGGGCCAGGTCGATGTCGTGAGTGGCCTCCATCTGGGCCGGGCCGAGGTCGCCGCGGCCCGCGATCTTGGCGCCCAGGCTTCGTGTCAGGTGGCGGCTGATGAGCGCCGAGACCGGGCGACCGAGCTTCCCCTCCGTCACACACTGCTTGAGGTAGGCGAACTTCGGGTTGAAGCGCTGGGTGTAGCCGATGGTGAACTTGACGCCGGCTTCCCTGGCCAGGCGGAGCAGCTCGTCGGCTTCGGAGAGCTTGATCGCCATCGGCTTCTCGAGCAGGACGTGCTTGCCAGCCTTCAGCGCGTCTCGGGCCATCGGGTAGTGGGTCGTCTCCGGGGCGGCGGAGACGATCACCGCGTCCACATCCTCGGTCAGGATGTCCTGGTAGTTCGTAGTCCACTCCCGAACGCCGAGGCGCTGGATGGCCTCGGAGCGGGCCGGGTTGACTTCGGCGACGTAGACGTCTTTCACGAGGGGATGTCTCTTGCAGGTGATGGCGCGGTTCTCACCGATCCAGCCAACACCGAAAACGGCGACGTTGATCTGCTTCATGGCGTGAGCATACCCGCACGGCGAAAAAGCAGCAATGCCGTCGCTCTAGCAGCCGGGATTGCGCCTGGAACAGCCGGCTCGCTGGACTTCTGGCCATCTGGGAACTGGACTTTAGCGCGGCGCAAGCGCCGCGCTTTCGATGGACATTCCAACCGTGCGGAGGCCCATGGAAGTCGCGGACGCCTCCACGGGCGGGTTGCGAAACCTGCATCGGGACGTCCAACCGCCGTCCGCTTCTGGGGGACGAGGTGGGGCTGACGAGCTCGAGCCGAGGTTCGGGCAGGGCGACCAGGTCGACGACTGCGTCCGGGGCCAGGCGGTGGAATATCGAGAGCTTCATGCCGCCCGCTCCGCGGCTTCGCACGAAGCTAAAGGTTACGGACTCAGACGCCCCGCGTAGCCCTCACCCCGCGTTATCGAGCAGATACCGCTGAACCTATGGACGCGCCAACTTCAACCTGCTGCTCCGGCACATTGAAGCGTACCTCCTATATTTACTCGCTACGTGTGGTTGCCCCGGACAGACGACTTCCACAAAAGGGTATCTGCTCGATAAACCGGGGGCGAAGGCTATGGGTCGGCCGGGCCGGCCCAGGAGGCGCCGAGCCTGAGCTCGACGGCGCGCTGACGAATCAGGTCGTCTAGGCG
>JADZDV010000168.1 GCA_020850915.1 Chloroflexota bacterium
CACCCCACCCGTACTTCTGGCCGCTGTCCGCGCAGTGGGTCTCGCTCTTCAGGGACGGCGGCCTGAATCGAGCCACGCAGGACGACTACTGGTGGCAGATTGGCGAACTGGGCCCCGAGATGGCCGGCTACTTGGACGACGTTCTGCGGGCTGGCCTTGACGGCAAAGGCGTGCTCCAGCCATACGTCATGCCGCACTCCCCCGGCAATACAGACCGCGACTTCAACGTTGGCGTGGCCACGGCGCTGCTGCACGGTGCAACGGCCCTCGACTTCTTCAATCTCGGCCCCGAGCAGACCGGCACGGAGAACTACCTCTCCGCGCGAGACCCCAAGCGCTACCTGACCGTTCGCGAGGCGGCCTACGCCCTCGGCGCCGTCGAGGACCTCTTGCTCGATGGGCGCCGTCCGCCAGCGCAGGTCGGCCTCGTCCTGTCGGAAAGCTCCGACCGCTGGGAACGAGCGACACCCGGCGAATCGATCGGTGGCCAGTTGCCGGCTGATGCTCCGAGCCTGGTGTACGAGCAGGAGCGCAAGCTCATCTGGCTCGCGCTGCTCCATGCCCACGTGCCGGTGGACATCGTCCCCGAGTCAGACCTCGCCAGCGCCGACCTGAGCCGTTACCGCGTGCTCTACCTGGTGGGCGAGCACCTCTCCGCTGACGCTGCCCGAGGCCTCCAGCAATGGGTTGCCAGCGGCGGCACGCTGGTCGGCGAAGCGGGAGCCGGTCTGCTCGACGCCTACGGCGCGCCCTCGATCCCGATGTACCTGGTCTACGGACTCTCCGAGTCACGCGTGGAGCGGGTCGAGACGTACGATCGGCCCCGGATCGAGCTGCCGCGCCTGAAGCAGATCGACCTGGCAACGGTCAACCTCACCGCTCGCTCCGTCTCGCTCCCGCTCTTCGGCGTGAGACAGCGTATGACGCCAATGGCAGGAGCGGCGGTCTCCGGCGTCTTCGCCGATGGCAGCCCGGCCGTTGTCGTGCACGCCTTCGGTCGCGGGCGCGCCGTCGCCATCGGCGGCCTGGTCGGGACCGCCTACGTCCACGAGGCCTTTGGCCCCGGCCCACCGATACCTGACCGCGGCCCGAACACCCACACGCCCCTGTCTGGCTTCTCCACCGACCTGCGTGAAGTCCTCACGGGCTGGGCCTCAGGCCTCCCCCAGCGGGAGGCCCGCGCCAGTAGCCCGGAGGTCGAAGCGGGCACATTCTCGACCGACCGCCAGGTGCTCCTCCTCCTGGCGAACCACGGTCCCAACGCGGAGACCGTCGAAGTGACCGTGCCAGACATCGGTCGAGTACTGGACGCTCGACGACTCGGCGGCCAGCCGGTCGCCGTCACCCAGCAGAGCGCGCCTGACGCCGCTGTCGCGCGGCTGACGCTCTCCGTGGACGATGTGGCTTACGTCCTCATCACGCGCCAGAAGGGCTGAGCGCACGACGTCTCGACGCCAGCGGCTCGAGCGTTCGCGCGTCAGCAGTGTCCCCGCGGGGCGCGACCTGTAATCATCCCTGGCGCGGCGCCGCCGTCGCGAGCATCGACAGGGAGCCAGTTGTGGCAACTGCAGACCTGCGCAGCCAGGCCGTCATCGACGGCCTGGAGGTTATCGATCCTGAGTACGTGCTGCACCTTCCCAGCAGCACGCTCAAGCGCGTCATCGACCACTTCCTCAACCGCGATGGCTCCAGGACGTTCCCCTTGCCCGTCGAGTCTGAAGGTGTCGGCATCCTATCCGGCCTGGTCCTCGCGAAGAAGCGCGCCGTCATGGTGGTCCAGGACAACGGGATCGGCAACCTGCTCACCACGCTGACCACCTTCCCTCAGGCATACCACCTTCCGATGCTGATCGTCGTGTCGCAGCGAGGCGGATTGGGAGAGTACAACTCGATGATCCACACCTTCTGCGAAAACGCGGAGAACATCCTCGACGCCGCCCGCATCCGCTACTTCAAACTCGACGGCCGGGTTTCGCTCGAGGAGTGGCCCCGAGCGATCAAGGAAGCCTACGCCTACGCCCACACCACCCACCGCCCGGTGATGGTGCTGGTCAACCTGATGGGGTGGTAGCCGTGGCCGAGATGACACGCGCCGACGCGCTCACATTGATCGATGCGAGCTTCCCCGACCAGCCCATCGTCGTCACCCTTGGCACCACCGTCCGCGAGATGCTGGCCGCGGTCGGACAGAAGGATAACCACCTTTACATCCTCGACTCCATGGGACTCCCAGGCGCGATCGGCCTCGGGCTGGCAATGGGCCTGGAGGGCTCGAGGTTCGAGAAGGTCGTGACCGTCGAAGGCGACGGCAGCCTCCTGATGGGATTCTCCATTCTGGCGACTATCGGCATGGTCCGGCCCCAGAACTTCCTCATGGTCGTCCTGGACAACGGCACCTACGGCGCGACCGGCGGCCAACCGACCGGCGCCTCCCACGTCGATTTCGTCGGCGTCAGTCGCGCCGCTGGCTGGGACGGCGAGGAGGTGGGCACGCCAGAGGCCCTTCGAGACGCGCTCCGCTTGGCCCGCGGCCGCCCCGGCCCATTCCTCATCCGCGCCAGGATCGGTCCGCGAATGGTCAAGTCTGGCTACTTCCTGCCCGACCCCGTCTTGCTCGCCGATACGTTCACCCGTTGGGTGGAGCGAAACAGATAGAGCGAAACTCCCCCGCATCGGGTCGCGCCAGGCCAACGATATAATTCGGCATGTCGCCTGAAACGGAAGCCAGGCTGGACTTTACCGAGCTGCTGGCCCGCCGTGACGAGGAGATTCCGCTCGACAAGGCCGCGCTTCA
>JADZDV010000169.1 GCA_020850915.1 Chloroflexota bacterium
CGAGCTTCTTCCGCCGCAGGGCCGGGAAATCGTATCGCTCCTCCCAGTCGACGGCGAAGGGACCTTTCGCGTACTTGCCTGCCATGCTCACTCCAGAGTTGATTCGGAACGTGGCCCCGTGGCCTAACAAGCAATCTTACCCCGCTGCGCGACCGGTCTTCGCTCAGGGCCCGGCCGAAGGCGAGGCCGCCCGTCATCAGCCGCTCCGAGTTCCGACAAGTATGTCTCGCCCGCGGGGCGATGAGTGTGCTCGCCGCTCCTGGGAGACGCTCGCCCCGTGCTGCCGCCGAGGCCGGTGCTCGCGCGGCGGCTCGCGGAAGCTGTCCCCTTGCCGGGGCGCGACGTCGATCAGCGCCGGCGCGATCCCGGTTCAGACGTCCGGGTCGACTTCACCCGGGAGCAGCACGCCCGGTAGGGGCGGCTCGCCACCGGCCAGGTTGACGATCTGTCGGATCAGGCGAGCCGTGGCGCCCCAGATCTTGTGATGGCCAAAGCGATAGAAGCCGATCCGACGCCGCACGCCTCGCAGGTCCCAGAACTCCTCCTCGGCCGTCTCGGCCCGCAGCAGCAGCTCGAACGGCACCTCGATCAGCTCCGCCACTTCGGCTGGGTTGACCACGAAGGCCGGCCGCTCGCGTGCCCAGGCCGCGAAGGCGAGCAGGATGAAGTTCGAGGCCCGGGTGAACGCTGGGGCGAGATCACCGAGGATCTCCAGTCGATCGGTCGCCACGCCAACCTCCTCGCGCGTCTCGCGCAGCGCCGCTTCGAGTGTGGAGAAGTCCAGCGGGTCGATCCGTCCCCCGGGCATGGAGATCTGTCCCGCGTGCACGCGGAGGTTCGGGTTGCGCCGCGTGAGCACCAGATGCGGCTCGCCATCGATCGGGTAGAAGAGCGCGAGGACGGCGCCGTAGCGGGCGCCGGGGAACGCTTCCTCAAGCGCACCAGCCTCGGTTCGCAGATGGGCGATGCAGTCCAGGCCGAGCTTGAGGCGGACGAGCGACGGGGGCAGCACGGGGCAAGCGTAGCAGAGGGCCCGGGCCTGGCGGACGACGGCAGGCCGCCAGCCGACTGCTAGAATGCGGCATGTGCCAGGATCAGCTCCGGCCAGATCACGTCGAGGCGCTCACGATGTGGCAGCGGGGCTTTCGTCGTCAGATGACTGGCGACCTGGACGGCGCGGAGCAGCTCTATCGCTCGTCCATCGAGCGGCACCCGACAGGGGAGGCCTGGACGTTTCTCGGCTGGGTTGCCTCGTTCCGGGGCGACCTCGATCGCGCCATCGAGTGCTGTAAGCAAGCCATCGGCGTGGACCCGGATTACGGCAATCCCTACAACGATATCGGGGCCTACATGATCGAGCGCGGTGAGTGTGAGGCGGCGATCTCCTGGCTGGAGCGGGCAACCCGTGCGTCGCGCTACGAGTCGCCCGCGTATCCCTGGACCAACCTGGGCCGCGCCTTCGAGCGGCTCGGGCGAGTGGCCGACGCGGTCGCGCACTACCGGCGCGCACTGGAGCTAGAGCCCCGCTACGCCGCCGCCACCGACGCCCTCGAACGCCTCCTCGCGCGCCGAAACGGGCATCCGAAGCTGTGAGGCAGACCCTCTTCGCCCATAACACTCAATCGTATGGTGGGCAGTACCCACCATTTGTGGTTTGATGCCACCTGGCAGTGGCAGGCAGTGTCCACCGTACGGTTCGCTCGTTCGGATATGTTCGCCAGACAGTTCCAGAATGAACGCTTCTACTCGAGCGGCACGAGTAGCTCGGCGATCGCGCCGATGTCTTCCAGCTTGTCCACATTGCGAACCAGCTCCAGCAGACGGTCCTGCTTAAAGGCTGGGAGAAATGGCCAGACGAGGTCGCGGTACTTGGCCTCGAGGCCGGCGTCGGACATCGGGTTGTCGGGTGTGCCTGTCGCCGCGTCGATGCGCTTGGTCAGGACGCGGCCATCGCTGAGGCGAATGGTGATGATGGCCTGCTCCTCCCTCAGCGAGGGATCGACCTCTGCGCTCACCTTGCGCTGGAGAGCGACGGCTTCAGGGTTCGTGACGGCCTCGTCGGAGAACTGGCTTGGACCTGCCGCGCCCTCGATCAACGCCATCGCCGCGCAATGGTAGATGCTGAACTTGCCTTCCAGGCCGACGCGCGGCTCCCGCTTGCCGGTCAGCTCCAGGACGAGCGGGTGGACCTTCATCTCGATCGCTTCGACCTGCTCGGCGGTGAGTCCGTACTCATTGCGGAGCAGACGCACGCCGTCAATGCCAGGATGGGTGACGACGCCGCAGGCGTACGGCTTGATGCCGTTGCGGGGAAAGGCCCAGCGCTCGCCCAAGCCCTCCGTGAGCTGGTCGTAGTCCTGGACGGTCGACAGGACATTGCAGAAGCCGCGTGGTGCCTCGAGCGAACGCTCTGAGCTGTCGAAACCCTGGCTGGCCAGCAGCGCGCTCAGAATTCCGTTCGCCGCGGCTTTGCCGACGTGCAGCGACTTTGTCATGAAGCCGAACTGCTCGCGGAGTCCGGCTGCCTGCGACGAGGCCATGCCGATCGACCAGTTGACGCGCTGCGCGTCCAGGTCCAGCAGTTTCGCGGCGGCCACCGCGGCGCCGAAAACGCCGGCCGTGCCGGTGATGTGCCAGCCGACGTCGTAGTGGGCCGGGTAGACGGACATGCCGATCCGGCACTCGACCTCGAAGCCCGCGGCGAACGCGGCGATCAGCGCTCGACCTGAGAGGCTCCGCCACTCCGCGATCGGGAGCGCCGCCGCCATGGGCGAGCCGGTCGGGTGGATGATCGTCGGCAGGTGGGTGTCGTCATAGTCGAGCACGTGGGAGGCGATGCCGTTCACGAGCGCGGCGTGGTGGACGGAGGTCCGCACCGTCGTGCCAAGCACCGATGCCCGCGGCTCGCCGCCGAGGAGCTGCACGATGGCCAACGCGTGCTGTACAGCGGGCTCGTCGCTCGCGCCGATCACCAGCCCCAGGTGGTCCAGTAGACAACGCTTGCTCTCGCGGACCACCATCTCCGGCAAGTCTTCAAATCGGAGCGACGCCGCCCAGCTTGCCAGGCGGGCGGTCGGTCCAACCGCGGCGGACGGCGCCGGTGCAGTCGACATACGTGCTCACTCCTGTCTCGGATCGTCGTGTTTGCCAAACGCTAGCACAGCCGAGTCCGCGGGCGGCGCACCGTTCCGCCAGCCTGCCGGTGGGACTGAACCGACCGCGAGCGTGCCCGTGGCAGGTATACTTCTCTTGATGTATCCCCAGCCCGGAGGCCCCTGGTCGTGCGCGCCCTGAAGGGACTCAATCCCGCTCAGCAGGAAGCCGTCAGCACGGTCAACGGGCCGCTCTTGATCCTTGCCGGACCTGGCTCGGGCAAGACGCGAGTCATCGTTCACCGAGTCGCCTATCTGCTGGAGTCGGCCGCCGCCGCGCCCGAGGAGGTGCTGGCGGTGACCTTCACGAACAAAGCCGCGCGCGAGATGCGCGAGCGCCTGGAGGCGCTTGTCGGTCGCGCCGCCTATGGCCTGACGGTCGGCACGTTCCATGCGACCTGCGCGCGCTGGCTGCGTCGTGATGGCGTCCAGATCGGGATCGATCCCTCGTTCGCGATCTACGACGATCGCGACCAGATGGACCTGATGAAGGAGATCCTGCGTGAGCTGTCGATCGACGAGAAGCGCTGGACGCCTCGCACGGTCCTCCACGAGATCTCCTCAGCCAAGAGCGAGCACGTGGGCCCGCTCGAGTATTCGGAGCGCGCCACCGGCCGCTTCCAGGACATCGTGGCGCGCTGCTACCACCGCTACCAGGCGATGCTGCGTGAGAACCACGCGGTCGATTTCGACGACCTGCTCGGCCTGGTGGTCCGGCTGTTCACTGAGCAGCCGCGCACCCTGGCGCGCTACCAGGACCGCTACCGCTACATCCTGGTGGACGAGTTCCAGGACACGAACGTCGTTCAGTACCAACTGGTCAAGCTGCTCGCAAGCCGCTGGCGGAACATCTGCGTGGTGGGCGACCCGGACCAGTCGATCTACGGCTGGCGCAAGGCGGACCTGCGCAACATTCTGAACTTTGAGCACGACTACCCGGAGCTAAAGGTCGTCCGGCTCGAGCAGAACTACCGCTCCACGCAGCGCATTCTGGATGTGGCGCAATCGGTCATCCGCGCCAACACCCTCCGCAAAGAAAAGGACCTCTGGACGGAGAACGTGGAGGGCACGCCGGCCACGCTCTACGGGGCGTACGATGAGCGTGACGAGGCGCTCTACATCGTGCGGGAGGTGGAGCGCGGACTTTCCCGGGGCGGTCGCCTGAGCGACTACGCGGTCATGTACCGCACCAACGCGCAGTCCCGAGCGCTGGAAGAGTCCATGGTGCGGGCAGGAGTGCCGTACCGGCTGGTCGGCGGCACGCGGTTCTACGAGCGCAAGGAGATCAAGGACCTCATCGCCTACCTGCGGCTGGTCCAGAACCCGTACGATGGCGTGTCTTTGCAGCGCGTCATCAACACTCCGCCGCGCGGCATCGGCGTCAAGACGGTGAGCGAGCTGTTCCGCTGGGCGAAATCGCTGCGTGTCAGCGCCTACGAGGCGCTGCTGATGCTGTCCGGCCGGGCCAGCGGCTCGCCCGAGGTCGAGGAGGCAGCCTCGGACACGCGGCTTGCGCCGATCGGCCTGAACAGCCGCGCGCGGCAGGCGCTGGCCGACTTTACCGGGCGGCTTGAAGCGCTGCGTCTGCCGGAGAGGGGTGAGACGCTGGAGCTTCGCTTCGATCGGCTGCTGTTCGCGATCGGCTACGAGCGCTACCTGCGCGACGGGACTGAGGAGGGCGAGGAGCGCTGGCAGAACGTCCTGGAGTTACGGGTCAAGTCGCGGGACTACGACGATCTTGAGCCCGAGGTGGCGCTCCAGCGGTTCCTGGAGGAAGTTGCGCTGGTCCAGGACGTCGACAGCATGGACACGCGCTCGGAGGCGGTGACGCTGATCACCCTACATGCTGCCAAAGGGCTCGAGTTCCCCTGCGTCTTTCTGACCGGCCTGGAAGAGGGGCTCTGCCCGCACATCCGCGCCTTCGACGATCCGGCGCAGCTTGAAGAGGAGCGGCGGCTGTTCTACGTCGGTGTCACGCGGGCGATGCGCCAGCTCTACCTGATCTTCTCGCTCCATCGGACGCAGTTCGGCACGGGCGGCGGACGCGACCCGTCACGCTTCCTGCGCGACATTCCCGCGGAGCTGGTGGAGCTGGCGAACGACGTCCGCCGCCGCTCCGAGCCGAGACCGCCGCCGCGCGACGAGTGGAGCCAGGAGCCGGTCATACGCCGCGCCCCGTCAGCCGTGGCCGGCGACTGGGGCCAGATTCAGCCGGCGGTGGCGCGCTCACGTGAGCCCGGGCCGCCGGACGACTTCTCGCAGGTCCGGCGCCACGAGCGGACGCTGGAGTTCGGCAAGGGCGACGCCGTGCGGCATCCGCGGTACGGCGATGGCATCGTGGTCGAGAGTCGGCTCGTGGGGGACGACGAGCAGGTCACCGTGCTGTTCAAGAGCGAGCAAGCGCCCAAGAAGTTCTCGATGAGCTTTGCGCCGCTGCGCCGGGTCTGAGGCATGAGCTGGATGGCGCAGGCGCTCGACCTGGCCGATCGGGCCAAGGGGACATGCAGTCCGAACCCCGCGGTCGGCGCCATCGTCGTCCAATCGGGCACGGTCGTGGGCCGCGGCAGCACTCGGCCGAAGGGGCAGGCGCACGCCGAGATCGTGGCGCTGGAGCAGGCGGGCGAGGCCGCCCGCGGCGCCGTGATGTACGTGACACTCGAGCCGTGCGGCGAGGGCAAGCGCGGCCTGACCGGGCCGTGCAGCCGAGCGATTCTCCGGGCAGGCATCTCGGAGGTGCGCATTGCCACGCTCGATCGCAGCCCCTGGGTCGCAGGCCACGGCAAGCGGGAGCTGGAAGCGGCGGGCTTGACAATCGTCGTCGGCGAGCAGGCCGACCGAGCCGAGCGGTTGAACGAGGACTACTTCAAGTACGTCCAGACCGGGCTGCCGTGGGTCACCGTCAAGTACGCCATGACCCTCGATGGCAAGATAGCGACGCGCACCGGCTCGTCGCGCTGGATCAGTGGCGAGGCTGCGCGCGCCTGGGTGGGGCGCCAGCGTTCGCGCGCGGACGCCGTGCTGGTCGGTGTGGGCACTGTCCTGGCGGATGACCCCGCGCTGACCGCGCGGATGCCGGATGGCGGGCTGCTCCCACGCCAGCCGCTGCGGGTCGTCCTGGACAGCCAGGGGCGTTTGCCAGCCGATAGCCGGCTGGCGAGCGGGGGCCTGCCGGGCCGAACGCTCGTCCTGACTACAGAGCGCGGTCGCGCCGCGCTCCGCCGACTTCCCGCGATCGACGTCTGCGTGCTTCGACCGACGGTGAACGGACAGGTCGATCCGCGGGCGGCATTGGAGGAGCTTGGGCGTCGCTCGGTGCTCCACGTCCTGGTGGAGGCCGGTGGCACACTGGTTGCCGCGCTGCTGGCGCATGGCCTGGTAGATCGCGTCGCCGCGTTCATCGCTCCCCGGCTTGCGGGCGGGGCGACGGCGCCGACCCCGGTCGGCGGCGCTGGAGCTGCTGAGATGGCGTCTGCCCTGGCGCTGCGCTCTGTGGAGATGGAGCGGCTTGGGGACGACGTCTTAGTGATGGGATACGTCGAGGGATGTTTACCGGGATTGTCGAAGAGCTAGGCGACGTTCGCGAGATCCGCCAGGGGGAAGGCGTCACCGTGCGGATCGGCGCCGAGCAGGCGCTCGAGGGAACCCGTCTGGGCGACAGTATTGCTGTGGACGGCGTCTGTTTGACCGTCGCCGCGCTCGGAAGCGGCTGGTTCGAGGTTGGCCTAGCGCCTGAGACGTTGCGCCGTTCGGCGCTCAGCCAGCTCGATGCTGGCGGGCGGGTGAACCTCGAGCGCGCGCTCGCTGTTGGCGACCGCATGGGCGGGCACTACGTCCAGGGACACGTGGACGCTACCGGGACGGTGTTGTCGCGCGAGCCGGATGGGGATTCCCTCCGGATGCGATTTTCGGTACCCTCTGCGCTAGAGCGGTACATCGTCGAAAAGGGGTTCATCGCGATCGATGGGATCAGCCTGACGATTACCGAGGTGGGAGCGGACTGGTTCGGCATCATGTTGATCGCGTACACGCAATCGAAAGTCACGCTGTCGGGCAAGCAGCCCGGCGCGCTGGTCAACCTGGAGGTTGATGTGTTGGCCAAGTATGCCGAGCGCATCTTGCTGGCGGGAGGGCGGGCTCATGCAGAAGAGAGCGGCGGGGACTAAGGCCGGTCGGGCCGCGCGCCCGTCCCGGGGACCGTTCATCAGCGTGCTCGAAGCTATCGAGGAGATGCGCGCGGGCCGCCTGATGCTCGTCGTCGACGACGAAGAGCGGGAGAACGAGGGCGATCTCGTCATCGCGGCCGAGCACTGCACGCCAGAGGCGGTCAACGTCATGGCGCGGCACGCCCGCGGTCTTGTCTGCATGCCGATGCTGGGCAACCGCCTGGACGAGCTGCGTATCGGCATGATGGTCGAGACGTCCGGCCGCAATCTCTCGACGGCCTTCACCGTTTCGGTGGATGCGAAGGAGGGCGTGACAACCGGTATCTCAGCAGGCGACCGCGCCCGGACGGTCAAGAAGCTGATCGATCCGTGCTCGCGACCGGAGGACTTCGTTCGACCCGGACATCTCTTCCCGCTTCGGTACGCCGATGGCGGGGTGCTGCGGCGCGCGGGCCATACGGAAGCCTCCGTGGATCTCTGCAAGCTGGCCGGTCTCTATCCCGCCGCGGTCATCTGCGAGGTGATGAACGAAGACGGGACGATGGCCCGCCTGCCGGAGCTGCTGGCCTTGAGTCGCAAGCACCGCGTCAAGATCATCAGTGTGGCACAGCTCATCGAGTACCGCCGCCTCACCGAGACGCTCGTGCGCCGCGAGGTCGTCACCGATCTGCCGACCGAGTACGGGGAGTTCAAGGTTTACCTCTACCAGTCGCTCGTCTCTGACGAGCAGCACCTGGCGCTGGTCTACGGTGACATTCGAGAGAGCGAGAACCCCCCGCTGGTCCGGATGCACTCCGAGTGTCTGACCGGCGATGTCTTTGGCTCGCTGCGCTGTGACTGCGGCAAGCAGCTCAAGCTGGCGATGCAGCTCATCGCCGAGCTGGGCTGCGGGGCGGTCGTCTACCTACGCAGACACGAGGGGCGTGGTATCGGCTTGCTCGCCAAGCTGCGGGCGTACAATCTCCAGGACGACGGCATGGACACCGTGGAGGCGAACGAGTACCTGGGGTTCCCCGCGGACGCGCGCGACTACGGGATTGGCGCCCAGATCCTGGTAGATCTCGGCTGCTCGCGTATACGGCTGCTGACGAACAACCCGGGCAAGCGGGCGGGTATCCACGGATTCGGACTGGAGGTGGTCGAGCGAGTGCCGCTCGTCGCACCGTCGAACCCGCGCAACATCGACTACCTGCGCGCGAAGCGCGACAAGATGGGGCACGAGCTGCCGGAGCTCGACTCGGAGCAGCAGGCGGGCAAGCAGTAGCAGGGAACACGCACGTGGAGGAGGCCTCGGTGGCGTTCGGCCGAGAGTATCGTGGCATGTACAACGCCCACGGGCTGCGATTCGGGCTAGTGGTGGCGGAGTTCAACGACACCATTGGCGCGCGGCTGCTGGAGGGCGCGCGCGGGTGTCTCCTCCGCCACGGCGCGCTGGAGCAGGATCTCGAAGTCGCCTGGGTGCCAGGCGCCTTCGAGATCCCACAGGTGGCGCAGCGCCTTGCTCGACAGGGCCGTTTCGCCGCGGTCATCTGCCTCGGGGCGGTCATCCGCGGCGCGACCTCGCACTACGACCTCGTGGCTGGTAACGCCGCCTCGGGCGTTGCGCGGGTCGGGCTGGAGACTGGTGTCCCGATCATCTTCGGCGTCCTGACGACGGACACCATCGAGCAGGCGATCGAGCGATCAGGGACCAAGCAGGGGAACAAGGGTTGGGACGCCGCCTTGGCAGCGATGGAGATGGCCAGCCTGTTCCGGGCGATCGACGGTGTGGAATTGAAAGCCTAGTGCAGGATCAAGCTGCTTTGGCGGGAATGACGATGGTCGGATGCGGCTCAGAGTCGAAGGCAGCGTAGACCCGGTTGATGAGCTCGTCGGCGGTCAGCAGGCGGGCCGGTTC
>JADZDV010000170.1 GCA_020850915.1 Chloroflexota bacterium
ACTGACCAGCGCTGGGAAGGCGGCGCCGGCGGAGCCCTGTTCGTTCCGACGATCCGGATCGAAGGGATGATGATCGGAGGGGCGTGACTCCGGTCGCGTCGAACGCCACCGGCCAGGCTCCCGAACGTTTCAGATGGAGACGCCGGACTCGAAGGCCTCCAGAGCCGCCTCATTTTCTGCGAGGCAGCCTGTCCGAATGGCGTCAATCGGCTTCACTCTTCCCAGGTACCGACTCGGGGAATGCAGCCATTCACGCGCCGTTTCAGCATCGCCGAACGTCTCGATGAGATGCTCGTAGAGGGCCACAAGCTCAGACAGCCGCTAGCGTGCACCTCGCTGGGGAAACGAATCCCCGGTAAGCCATCGCCCAAGCGTTCGCTGATCGGTGTCCAGCGCACCCCGCGGAACCTTGTCCGATAGGCCAAGCGCGGATCTCCACATTTCGAGCGCCTCAGCCGGCATCTTGGGACGGTTGGATTGTGATATTCAGTGCCTCGAGACTCATCGGTACGCTGCCGCTGGACAGTTACGGCCATGGTCCTTCACCGCTGGCCATAGCTCTGCGTAGCAGTCGCCGCTGTCGCCGGAGGACGGAGTCGTTCATCCTCAGTCGCGCGATGGCGGCCCCGCCAACTTCGCTCAGCGGCAGAAGCCGCTGGTAGTCGACGCTCCAGGCAAAGTGCTCGTCCCAGACGTCGCGCCGCGGGTGGAAGAGGCGGACCTCGCGGCTCTACACCGCGCCAGTCTGCCCGCGGTGGATGCCCTCCTTCAGGCGACGCGCGGCGGCATCCGTCATCGCTCGCTCGAGCCGGACCATTTCGGCCAGCTCCTCAGTTGCTAGCCCCTGGCCATCTTCCAGCTTGTCGTGCAATTCGTCGAGCCGATCGAGGACGTTCCGCGGAAGAGCCGCCAGCAGCTCCTGGCGCCAGGCCAGGCCGACCTCGTCCAAAGCGGCGGGCGCAGTACCCTCCGGCGGCTTGACGCGTGAGCGCTCGATCTCCTCACTCACCGCTGCGCGCGGGATCATGGTTCGTACCCCGCGTTTGACCGCCGGCAGGCGGCCGGCGGCGACCCAATTGCGGACCGTCTGGTCGCTGATGCCCAGCGCCACCGCTGCCTCGCCGGTCGTCAGCAGCGCACGCTGCTGCTTCGGCCGGCCCTCGGCCAGCGCCTGCTCGGCAAGATCTCGGACGAAGCCGACGGCTTCGGCGTCTTCGCCCCGCCCCACTCGGCGGAGCTCCTCGATATGCGCCCCGACGCGGCGCAATTGCACTTCGATTTCCGCGGCCGGACGATTCGTGAGCACTTGATAGCCCGCCTCGTTCCAATCACCGATCCCAGAGCTTGCCAGACCCCAGCTCTCGTGCCGGATCGACGCGCACCTTCACGAAGTACAGCATGACTCGCCTCCTCTCTCTGCGCCTAGCACCGCACCGCGACGGTCCCGAGACTACCCCCGCACGATGTTACCGAGCGACCGTCGTGCCGTCTACGGGGCGACTGTCAGGCGATGCCCAGATACGCCTTCTGCACGCGCTCGTTGCGCTGGAGGTTTTCCGCGGTGTCGGCCAGGACGACGCGGCCGGTTTCCAGGACGTAGCCGCGCTGGGCGATCGAGAGGGCCATCAGCGCGTTCTGCTCAACGAGCAGGACGGTCGTGCCGCCGCGGTTGATCTCGAGGATCGTCTGGAAGATCGTCTCGACCAGCAGCGGTGCGAGGCCCATCGACGGCTCGTCCAGGAGCAGGATCTTCGGACGCGCCATCATCGCACGGCCGATGGCCAGCATCTGCTGCTCCCCGCCGGAGAGGGTGCCGCCCTTCGGACGGGCGCGCTCCTTCAGGCGTGGGAAGAGGCTGAAGACGCGCTCCACGTCGTCGCGCAAGCCATGGGGGTCGTTGCGGGAGAAGCCGCCCATCTCGAGGTTCTCCAGCACGGTCATCCGCTTGAAGATGCGGCGCCCCTCGGGCGCCTGGCAGATGCCCAGCTCCACGATCTGGTGTGCCTCGAGCTGGTGGATCGGTCGGCTATCCAACAGCACCTGGCCGGTGCGCGGGTGCAGGATGCCGGAGATGGTCTTCAGGGCCGTCGTCTTGCCGGCCCCGTTGGCACCGATCAGGGTGACGATCTCGCCATCGTCGACTCGCAGCGAGATGCCGTCCAGCGCCTGGATGTTGCCGTAGTAGGTTCGCACGTCGCGGACATCGAGCGTCGCCATGCTTCAGGCCGTCGCCGCCCGGCCGAGGTACGCTTCGATGACCACCGAGTCGCGCTGCACCTCGTGGGGTGTGCCTTCGGAGATCTTGCTGCCGTGGTCCAGAACGGTCACCCGGTCTGAGATGTCCATGACCACGCGCATATGATGCTCGATGAGCAGGATCGTCAGGCCCAGCTCGCCGCGCAGCCGGCCGATCAGCGCAGTCAGATCGTTCGTCTCGCTCGGGTTCATGCCGGCCGTCGGCTCGTCCAGCAACAGCAGCTTCGGCTCGGTGCCGAGCGCGCGCGCGATCTCCAGCCGCCGCTGGTCGCCGTAGGAGAGGTTGCGCGCCCACTGCTCGTCGATCTGGCGCAGGCCGACGAAGTCGAGCAGCTCGCGCGCACGCGAGCGAGCGCGAGCCTCTTCCTCCCGGGTGCCCTTCGTCCGGAACAGCGCGCCGAAGGGGGTTGACCTCAGCCGGCAGTGCATCCCTACCAGGACGTTGTCCATGGCGCTCATGGCGCCGAAGAGGCGAATGTTCTGGAAAGTGCGGGCGATGCCCAGCGTGGTGATCTGGTGCGGCTGGAGCCGTGTGACGTCGGCGCCGCGGAACCTGATGCGGCCGCTGCTGACGCGGTACAACCCGGCGACCATGTTGAAGAACGTCGTCTTGCCGGCGCCGTTGGGGCCGATGATGCTGGCGATCGAGCCGTCTTCGAGCGTGAAGTCCACGCCGTTCACCGCGACGAGACCGCCGAAGCGCTTTGTGACCGCCGTGGCTTCGAGCAGGACCACCATCAACCGCGCGCTCCCGAAGCGCCTGATTCGCCCCGCGCCTCGACCACCGGCGAGGGGGACGGCTCCAGGTCTTCCTTTCGTCCAGATAGCATCTCGGCTTTCCGCTGGGCGCTTGGGAAGAGACCTTCGGG
>JADZDV010000171.1 GCA_020850915.1 Chloroflexota bacterium
CCGCTCCGTCGGATAAGCCGGGCGCCGGTCGCGGGCGACCGGCGCCGCGCCCGGGCCTTCTATGCCTGGCCGGCCGAGCCGTAACGGAAGAACTCTATGGTCTTCCGAACGCCATCCTCGAGACTGTACTGGAGCTGGAAGCCGGTCGCCTCGGCGAATGGGCTCGAGTCAGATGGCAGGGTGAGCGGCTCGCCAGAGTCACCCGGCAGCACGGTGATCCGCGAGTCCGGGACCACCTTTCTCACCAGCTCCGCCATCTGGCCGTGCGTCGTTGTGTAGCCGCCAATGGTATGGGTCTTCCCGCTGAGCGCCTTGCCGCTGTAGTACAGGCCGTACTCGAAGCCGCGCGAGCTGTCCTCAGCATAGACCAGCGGCAACGCCTGCTCGCCGTTCGGGCACGTGTAGGGATTGCCCACCGCCGCGGCGTACATCATCTTCGTGATGTGGCCCACCAGGCCGCCCCGACGACCAGGGCCAAACGTGCCGATCGGACGCAGCCCGCGCAGGTCGGTGCCCCAGTTGCGGTGGTAATGACCGCCGAGATACTCGCACAGCGACTTGGTCGCCGAATAGATGGACCAGGGGCGGTGCGGCCCATCGTCCCGAAGCGGCTGGTTGCCAAACTCGGCCGCATACGGCGTATGGCGACCGAAGACCTGCGTAGAGCTGGCCCAGACAACCGTCTCAACCAGGCCGAGACGCGCGGCCTCGAAGGCAACGAGGGTGCCTTCCACGTTGACCCGCACGCTCGCCATTGGCTCGACCTCCGCGTTCTCCGAGGCGTAGCGCGCCAGGTGGACGATACGGTCGATCCGGTGCTCCTTGAGCATCCGGTACACGTACGTGGCGTCCACCGCGTCGCCCTCGAGCACGGTCGCCTGCTTCTGCTCCTCTGGCGTCAAGACCCACTGAAACGGGGTGTCAACCGTCTTCACATCCTGGACGACCACCTGGTCACCGCGCTCCATGATGAAGCGGGCCAGGTAGCTCCCCAGGAACCCGCATCCCCCTACAATCAGCACACGCACGATCTGCCCTCCAATGGCTCTCGAATGTCCGGGCTCAGGATACCGGTCTTGCTGTACCGGTGAGAACCGGTCAGGGCGAGCGCGCGGCCACCGGGAGGGTGTCGCCATGCGGAGGACGGTCTGGCTTCTGAGCCCCGTTCTCTGCCTCGTCCTGCTGCCGTCGAACGTCGTCGCCACAGCTCTGCCCCTCCTGCGCGCCGACTGGTCGGCCTCCGCGACTGAGATGGGCATCGTCCTCGCCGCGTACCAGGCCGGCTACGTCGCCTCCGTGCTGCTCATCCTGCCAGCGACCGATCGGATCCGGGCCACGCGGGTCATCGCCGCCTGCACCGGCCTGAGCGCGCTCTCATTCCTGCTGTTCCCAGTCCTTGCCCGCGACGTCTGGAGCGCGGCGGCGCTGCGCGTCCTGGCCGGCATCGGCCTGGCCGGCGTGTACCTACCCGGCGTGCGCGTCGTGGCGGACGTCGCCGGCGAGCGCCGGCGAGGCCTGGCGGTCAGCATCTATGTCTCTGCTTTCTACCTCGGCGCCGCGCTCTCTCTGTGGGCAACTGGCGCGCTCCTGCCGCTGGGCGGCTGGCAACAGGCCGCCCTCGAGCTCGGGGCGATCGCCGTCGTCGCGCTCCCCCTCGCGCTCCTCGCGGACCGCGGCGCCACGGCCCCGCCAGGCACCGCGGCTCGGTTGAAGCTCGGGGTGCTGCGGAGCTCGTCCCTCCTGCGAACCATCCTGGCCTACGCCGGACATTCCTTCGAGCTGTACGTCTCCCGTGGCTGGCTGGCGGCCTACCTGGCGGCCATCCTCGCGTCGAACGGCGCCTCTCCAGTGGAGGCCGCCTCGGACGGAGGACAGACCGCCGCCCTGATGGCCGGGCTGGGCACGGTCGGTGTCTGGCTCGGCGGCTGGCTTTCCGACCGCCGCGGTCGTGCGAACACGGCCCTGGCCATTGCCCTGACCAGCGGGGCGCTCTCGCTGGTCTTTGGCTGGCTGGCTGCCGCGCCATGGTCGCTCGTCGTGGGACTTGGCTGCCTGTACGGCGTCATGACAGCGGCTGACTCCAGTATCTACTCGACGTCGGTCACCGAGCTGGCGCCGCCAGGCCAGCTCGGATCGGCCCAGGCGGCCCAGGCGTTCATCGGCTTCACGGCCACGATGTACGCGCCGGTCGCCGCCGGTGCCGTGCTCGACCTGGGCGGCGGCTTCGGCGGCGCCTTCACGATGGCCGGCCTCGTCGGCCTCCTCGGTGCCACCGCCCTGGCGCCGCTGGC
Source organism: Chloroflexota bacterium (assembly GCA_020850915.1). Next base: position 2,292 of record JADZDV010000171.1, read on the forward strand.
GCGACGAGCCCCAGCGGCGCCGGCGCGGCAGCCAGACGCGTGGTAAGCCTGTCACACGCCGAGGATCGAATCGGGGTGCCAGCGGCCCTCGGCGCGCAGCTCGTCCACGACGCCCTTCTCACTCAGGATCCGGTAGAACTCCCAGCGATCGAAATGGGGTGCGATCGGCCCCGGCTCGTCCGCCATCCGGATCATGACCTGAGCCAGGATCATCGCGGCGTTCCGCGCCCGAAGCTCGTCCAGCTTGTCCACGGTATCTGCCTGGGTGTGATCGATCCCGCGCCCGAGCTGCACCTCTGCCGGCGTGCGCGTACCGATGAACGAGATGGTCGGCACGCCCTGCATGACGAACGGCCAGTGATCGCTGCTGCCCGGAATCCATTCAGGCGGCGTCACCTTCAACGGCAGGTTGTTCTCCTTGACAACCCGACGGAAGTAGCTCACCAGCTCCCGCTCCGGGTAGACGACCCGCACCTGGCTGCCGCCGAAACGGCCGATGCCGTCGCAGTTCGCCATCAGTGCAATGCGATCCAGCTCGTCCTGATGCTGATGGACGTAGTTCGTCGAGCCGGCCACCCAGTTCTCTTCGTTGCCGAACCCGACAATCCGGATGTTCCGGCGGAGCCGGCCCCTGAGCCGGGTCAGCGAGCGCGCCACGCCGAGCACGGTGCAGACACCCAGGCCATCGTCCAGCGCGGCATCAGCCAGGTCGTGGCCGTCCCAGTGGGCGCCGACGACGATCTGCTCCTCGCTCTCGCCCGTGCCACGAATGTCACCCACGATGTTCCAGGACGTCGAGCCAGGACGGATCTCATTGCCCTGCACCGTGACACGCGCCCGGACGGCTCCCTGCTCGAGCTGGCGGAGCAGGTAAGCGCCGCCTTCGAGCGTCAACGCGATGGCCGGCATGCGGCCGCCTTCCCGATACCCGGCGGCGACGGTTCCCGATGGAAAGAGCTGGCCGGTGGTCTCGTTGATGAAGATGAAACCGACCGCGCCCGCTTCAGCCGCCCAGCCGTACTTCGATGTCCGGTGGATCACCTGGCCCAGCGGCGCGCCGGTCTGCACGGCGACGAGCCGGCCAGGGATCTCCCTGGCGCGGCGGTCGAACTCTTCTCTCGTGCCTTGCCCGAGAAAAACAACCTCCGCCTCGATGCCACCGGGCGGTGTCGAGGGGGCGAGCACCAGCGAGATCGCCGGAATGTCGCGCACCCGCGGCGTCAGAACCTGGAACGAGCAGGCTCCGCGCTTCCAACCAACATACTGGAACGGCTCGAGATGCACGTCCTCCAGGCCGTACGCTTCGAAGCGCTTCAGCAGCCAGTCCCGGCCAAGCGCCTCGCTCTCCGTGCCGAAGAAGCGGTTGCCGCACTCATCACACAGCGCGGTCACGTCTCGAACGATGGGACTGTCGTGCCAGAGCTCGCCCAGCGCCGCGAGAACGAGATCTCGCGTCCTCTCCTCCTGACTCGCCATGTCGGCGTGCTCCTCACCTCACTCGATTCGATCGGTCTCTGTTACGTTCAGCGCCATTGTAGCCGCCGGGCGCCAGAAGCGCGGCCCCGGTGGAAGCGAGGACGCCTCCCGTGTCCGGCCCGCAAGCGATCTGGCATGTCCTATCTACGCACCGCCCAGACGTCGGTGACGAGCCGCTGACGTGGCGCTGCTCTCAGGGTCTCGAGCGCCAGACGACGCGATCGGCGCACCGACGAGACAGGGCCGCGCGGCGCTCGCCGCGCTCGGGGCCCACCCGTTGTGGCTCGAGGTTGTGAAGAGCCAGTACCCTCACTCACCGACGGCTATGGAGACCGCGCCGGCGCTGGCAAACGCCAGCGCGGAGTCCAGACGTCGGTCGTCCGGTTCCGCCCGGTCGGGTCCACAGCGAAGACGAGCTGGTCCGCCTGGCGGGATTCGCATTCCATTCACCAGCGCCCGCTGGCGCTGGGAGCGGCAACGTCGAGAAGGAGGCGCTCAAGGTGGCGGATAGCACAGCAGAAGACTCAGGCCAGGAGTGGCCGGTCGCCACGGACCCGGTCCTCGCCATGGTGTTCCGCAAGATCCTCGGTGGGGAGATCGGCCTGACGCAGGTCTGGTTCAATCCTGGCGTGCTCGACCGCTATCGCGGGCAGAGCGCCTACCGCGTCGTGCGGACGGATTCGGCGGGGCGTGTACGCGCAGCGGCGAGCTGGACCCTCGACTTTGGCATCGTAGACGGGGATCAGCTCATTCACGCGTCGGTGGCGGACCTCGCCCAGCGGCTCCCGCCGCCGGAGCGCCAGCACTGGATCTCATTCCTGGTGACACCGCCAGTCAGCCGCGTCTTCCTCACCATGCGCAGCGGAGCCGGAAGCTGCATGGACGACGGCGAGATCCGGGACTGGTGACCCGCCCTCGAGGCGCTCGCGTTACTCAAACGCTGGAGCCAGCGCCCCGATAAGCTTGAACGGGTCCGCCGAGACGACGCTGCTCCCGTACAGCTCCAGCGCTCCGACGTCGGCCGTCTTGTTCGTCAGGGGACCGCGATCGACGATCCTCACGATCGTCGGGAAGCCAGTCCAGTCCTCCGGCGTCGCCACCGCCGGAGGCCGGTAGACGACCAGGTTGAAACTGACGACGCCAAGACGCGTCGTCAGCGCGTGGAGCACGCGGTAGACCGCCTCGCGCAGGTCTGGTCCCAGCCCGTCGTCCACCAGCCACAGCTCCTTCTCCTTGACGGGTGTCAGGCTTGCCATGATCCTTGTCGAGCCATATCCCACCGTCAGGCCGAGATCGGCGTGAGCTCCCAGCAGGTCCTCGAAGTAGTCTTCGCCAGTGCGTTCCCGGTAGAGCTGCGCCGCGGCGCGCAGGTGCTCGACTTTCGCATAGTGCAGGTCTCGGGTCGCCAGAACCTGCGTATGGCCGTGCAGGATGGAGGCGCCGCCCTTCCACATGCAGTTCCACATCATGAACCAGTAGCACGCGGCTGGGTCCCGTGTCATGACACGAGCGCCCCACTGTAAGCCCAGGTCAATGTGTCCACTGATCTCTTCCCGTCCGATCCGCAGCGGGCTGTGCTCCGTGGAGACGATCACCGCGTGGTACGCATCGGACTTCGCGATATTGCTGGCGGTGATGCCGTAGTCGTTGTGAATGCGGCCGAACTCGTCCGCCGGCGTGCCCTCCAACGGGATGCAGAACGGATCGCCCATCCCGGCTGTGACAATACTTTCCAGCTCTGCCGGCAGCTCCGTCTCGATGGGCCGGGAGGCGCGCAGCGCGTTGAAGAGGGTGCCTTCATAGGTGACACGGTTGGTCGTCTTGACGATCCGCTGCGCCTGGACCGCCTCCACGCTCCCGAAAAGGCTCCGGATCCACGCGTGCATCTTCGGTGGCGCGACCAGCCGGCCTTCCGACTCGCTGACCAGCAGCAGCCGGTCGAAGCGCGCTCTGCTGGCTGGAGCGAGCGCGGCAGCCAGAGAGCGAAGCCGCGTGATGTCACGCGCGGCGCTGTCGGCCGGCAGCAGCCGTCCGTGCCACCCTGGATCGTCCATGCCGCCTCCCACGCCACACTGGCAAGGGCAAGTATGCGCCGTTTCCAACGCCGGGCGCGAGCGCGGTTTCCGGGCAGGCTCGGGGCCCGGCGGTCCCCGTTTGCTACACTCGCCTCGTCAGGGAGGAGAGCACACTCATGGCTACAGTCGAGTCGGACGCGCGGCGGTACCAGGCAACAGACCTGGAGCACTTCACAGCGCGCGTGCTCGAAGCGTGCGGGCTGCCGGCGAACGACGCGGCGCTGGCTGCCCGGCTCATGGTCTCGGCCGACCTGCGGGGCGCCGACGGCCACGGCATCTTTCGCCTGCCGCAGTACGTCCGCCGGATTCGAGCCGGCGGCATGAACCCACGGCCCAACGCGCGCGTGCTGAACGATCAGCCGTCCACCGCGATCGTGGACGGCGACAACGGCATGGGCCACCTGACGATGGCGCGGGCCGCGGCGCTGGCGATCGAGAAGGCGGATCGCCACGGCGTTGCCTGGGTTGGCGTGCGCAACGGCAACCACGCCGGACCCGCCGCGCTGTACGCGGCAATGCCCATCGAACACCAGATGATCGGCATGTACATGGCTGTCGCCAGCGCCAACCACATGCCGGCCTGGGGCGGCGTCGAGCCGATTCTGGGCACCAACCCGATCGCCATCGGCATCCCGGCCGGTGAGGAGCCACCGATCGTGCTGGACATGGCCACGACGGTTGCCGCCTACGGCAAGGTCAAGACCCACGCCATGAACGATGTGCCCATGCCGATCGGCTGGATGATCGACCGCGAGGGTCAGCCCATTACCGATGCGCGACGCGCCTCCGAAGGCTTTCTTCTGCCCATCGGAGAGCACAAAGGCTACGGTCTGGCGGTCATCATCGGCCTGCTGGCCGGCACCTTGAACCAGGCTCCGTTTACTACGGACGTGATCGACTTCAACGCCGACGAGAAGAGCTGGACGAACACGGGCCAGATGGTACTCGCCCTGAACATCTCGAACTTCCTGCCAGTCGAGGTCTTCAAGGAGCAGGTCGACCGGAACGTCAGGGTCATCCGCGAATCGCGGCGAATGAAAGGCGTGGACCGGATCTGGCTACCGGGCGAGCAGAGCTGGCATCGTATCCAGGAGCGCTCTACCGCGGGAGTACCGATAGGCGCCAACCTCCTGGCCTCGCTCGACGACGTTGCCGATCGTGTCGGAGTGGAACGCCTGTCCCGGTAAGCGTCAGCACGTCATTCGAGCAAGCTCACCACGACCGCGTCTCGTCTGGCACACGCACCAGCGAGAGCCGGAGCAAGCGCTTTGAGATATCCTGTAGGCATCCGTGCGGAGGCATCAATGCAAGCGTACTGTATGAAGTGCAAGGAACAGCGTGAGATGAAGGATCCCAAGGGTGTGACGATGAAGAACGGCCGACCAGCCACCCAGGGAACCTGCCCGGTCTGCGGCACCCGCATGTTCAAGATCGGCTCGGGCTCCAAGTAGCGCAGCCTCACGTCTCGGCCGCTGCTCGGACCCTCAGGAGCGGCCATCCGTTCATCGCGCTCCCGATTCGTCACCTGACGTCTGGCTGGCATGTCTCCGGCAAGACTGGGCGGCGCGTTCTGGCCAGGCGGACTCCGCCGCGGCGGCGGTCGCCAGGCCGCCGGGCGGCCTGCACGGCCCCTTCCTTTCCCTCACCAGCCAGAGCCGGTACACTGGTTGACCGGTGGCGCTCCTCCGGGGACCAGACGTCCGCGCTGCTGGCGCCCCGGGAGCTTCCGTACGTCGATCCAGGAGGAATGTGATGGCCAGAGAGCAGCTCGTCGCCGCCGGCGCGGCTCCGCCAGCGGGACCGTTCTCGGCAGGGATCAAGTCCGGCCAATCTGTCTTTGTCGCGGGACAGGTCCCGATCGATGCCCAGGGCAAGACGGTCGCCATCGGGGATATTCGCGGCCAGACACGCCAGGTCCTGCGAAACATGCAGGCCGTGCTCGAGGCCGGCGGCGCGACGTTCGACGACGTGGTCAAGGTCACCGTCTTCATGACAGACGTCTCCCAGATGGCCGGCGTCCAGGAGGTCCGCCAGGAGTTCTTCAAGGCGCCGCATCCCGCCTCGACCATGGTCCAGGTCAGCCAGCTCATCAGCCCGGATTGGCTGCTCGAGATCGAAGCCATCGCCGTGATAGATCGTTAGGCAGCACGCACACAGCTTGGAGTCAATGAATGACAGCTCAGCGGTTTGAAGGTCGGGTAGCGCTCATCACAGGGGCCGCCGCCGGGATCGGGGCGGCGGCGGCTCGTCGCCTGGCCGCTGACGGTGCGGGCGTCGCCATCGCGGACCTGAACGGACCGGACGTTCGCCAGGTGGCCGAGGACCTGGCCGCGGCCGGGTACGCGGCCCTTGCGCTCCAGGGAGACGTCACGAACGGAGCGGACGTCGACCGCATGGTGGCCGACACTGTTGAGCGGTTCGGTCGACTGGACATGCTGGCAAACGTGGCTGGCGGGTTCTCCTCACAGCGAACCGTCCAGACGACGTCCGAGGAGCAGTGGACGAAAGGCCTGGCGCTGAACGTGACGAGCACCTTCCTCTGCTCGAAGGCCGCCGCGCCGCACCTGATCGCTTCAGGCAACGGCCGCATCGTCAACATCGCCTCTGAGGTGGCCCGTATGCAGGTCCACTTCACCGCGCCAGAGTACGTTGCGGGTAAGGCGGCCGTGATCGCGCTGACCCGCTATCTGGCCAAAGAGCTTGGTCCTCACAACGTCACGGTCAACACCATTGCGCCCGGTCCCGTCTGGTCGCCCCGGACCCGGAAGGTGTGGGGGCCTGAGCTCGTCGCCGCGATGGAGAAGGACACCGTGCTGGGCCACATTGCCGAGCCGGAGGAGATCGCTGACGTGATCGCATTCCTCGCCTCAGATGACGCGCGGCACATCACGGGCGCCACGATCGACGTCAACGGCGGTCACGCGCTGGTCTGAGCCGGCGATCGGGGAGGAGTGAGCCCTGGCCGCGGAGCTAACGGCCGATGTCCTGGTTATCGGGTCTGGCGCAGCGGGACTCACCTGTGCCGTAGCGGCGCGCCAGCGCGGTGCGCGCGTCATCGTGGCTGCCAGGGGCTCGATCGGACGCGGCGGCAGTACGGCGAAGGCCGGCGGCATCGTCAACGCGGCGCTCGCAATAGCCGATCCAACCGACGGTCCGGAGGAGCACGTCCGGGACACCGTGGCCGCCGGCCGCTTCCTGAGCGAGGAGCGTCAGAGCTGGGCGATGGCGGAGGGGATCATCCGTGAGCTGCCGCGACTGCTCCACTGCGGCGTGGCGTTCGTTCGCGGCGATGACGGCCGGCTGGTCCAAACACGCCAGGCGGGACATCGCCACCCCCGCACGCTGGTGCTGGTCAACAACCGCGGGCTGGACCTGGCTGACCCGCTCGTCAGGACCGCGCGGTCGCTGGAGATCGACTATCTCGGCGGACAGACGGCGGTCGAGATCCTGGTAGACCGCGGCGAGGCCGCCGGCGCCGCGTTCCTGGAGCCCCGCGGCGGGGAGGTCACGGTCGTCCAGGCAAAGACCGTCGTTCTGGCGACCGGCGGCGCCGGCCTCCTCTACGAATCGACGGGCATTCCCCCCCTCACACCGGGCGACGGGTACGCGCTCGCTCTCCAGGCGGGCTGCACGCTGATCGACCTAGAGTTCGTGCAGTTCTACCCGATCTCCCTGGCCGAGCCGGAACTCCCGCCCGGCCACGTGCCGTACGACTACGTCCTCAATCGGGGCGCCGTGCTGCGCAACTCGCTCGGCGAGAACGTCGTTTCCAAGCACGGCCTACCGGAGCCGTCGATGATCACCCGAGCCATGCTGTCCGGCGCCATCGGGCGCGAGATCGCCGCTGGCAACACCGTGGGCGGGTGCGTCCTGCTGGACTGCACGCGGTTCGAACCGGATTTCAACGACCCGTTCTTCTCACGCCACCGGCTGGCCGGGTTGATCCAGCGCGCGCGCGCCGAGGGGTGCGACATGCTTGCTCGGCCCCTGAGAGTCAGGCCGATGGTCCACCACTTTATGGGGGGTGTGCGGGTGGGCCTCCACGGTGAGACCGACCTGCCGGGCCTGCTCGCCTGCGGCGAAGTCGCCGGCGGCACACACGGGGCCAACCGGTTGGCTGCCAACGCCTTCACGGAAGCGATCTCCTCGGGCTTTCGCGCGGGCGAGCACGCGGCCGACCGCGGCTCATTGGCCACGCCGCGCGATCTCTCCGCACAGCGCGAAAGGATCGTGGACCATCTGCGCGAGCGGCTCGAGCGGAAAGCGGACGCGCGGGTGGACGATGTCGTGCGCGAGCTTCGGCGGGTCATGGCCACCGGCGCCGGCGCCTGCCGCGACGAGCGCAGCCTGCGCGGGGCTCTGGGCGGACTCGACGGACTCGCCCAATCCGCCGCCACCGCCGAGGCGCGGGACTTCTCGGAGCGGGGTACAGCCCCCAACCTGCCAGGCCTGGTGGAGGTGGCGCGGCGGATCGTCGCCGCGGCGCTAGCGCGCCAGGAGTCGAGGGGAGCACACGCGCGGTCCGACTTCGTTGGGGAAGACGACCGCTTCCTCCATCACTTCGGCCACCACGCAGCGAGCAGGGAGCCGTTCGTGGTACCGGTCGCCCGGAGCGGTCTGACCTGGCCGGCCGCGGACGCTGCTCAGCCGCCGCCGATGGCCGGCGTGACGACCGATTCGGAGTAGCCCCGACCCCACGGCTACACTCGCTCGTGCAGCGCATCCATGCCTATCGGTGCGTGACAGACAATGAGCGCGTCGAGGTCCGAAGGGCAGCCGACCGGCCCGGAGCGCACCGCGCCGCTCGCCAGTGTCCGCGTCCAGGACGCGGGCACCGGCTTCACAGGCCCGCTTGGCGGCGCGGCTCGCGCGGCTGAAGGAGGATGGCGTAACTGGCCGGCGCGATCGGGCGTGCCCGGGCAGCCCTTTGCTACACTGCCGGACCACGAGCAGCGCCGCCGAAACGACCCGCCAAGCTGCCATGCACCCCGGTCCGATCCGCCGGCCCCGAGAGGCGAGGAGCGCAACGTGAAGATCACCGACGTCAGGACAACCGTTCTGGCGGTGCCGAACCGCCCGCCAAAGGACACCTATTACCCGACCAACCACTACGTCATCACCCGCATACTGACCGACGAGGGCCTGGAGGGGCTCGGCTACACCATGCTCGTCGGCGGATCGGGCTCGCGTTCCGTGCGGACCTACCTTGAAGAGAGCATCATCCCCGCCGTCATCGGCGAGGACCCAGCGTTCATCGGCTGCATCTGGGACCAACTCTACCGCAACGACCGCGGCATCCGGAAGCCTGGCATCCCGCTGTACGGCATCAGCGCGATCGACATCGGTCTCTGGGACCTGCTCGGCAAGGCGACCGGCAAGCCGCTCTACCAGCTCCTCGGCGCCACGCGCCCGAACATCCCCGTCTACGGCGGCGGCGGCTACATCTCCTATTCTGTCAAGCAGCTCGTCGAAGAGGCGGAGGGCACTCTGGCCCTCGGCGCGAAGTATTACAAGATGAAGATCGGCGTGCCCAACCTCCGTGAGAACGTCGATCGCGTCGCGGCGGTCCGGAAGGCGATTGGCGACGACATCGGTCTGCTGGTGGATGCCAACCAGCGCTGGGATGCCCAGACCAGCATCATGGTCGGTCACTGGCTGGAGCCGTACGGCCTGTTCTGGTTCGAGGAGCCGGCCCTCGCCGACGACGTCGAGGCGATCGCCCAGGTCGCCCACAACATCGCCATCCCAGTGGCCACCGGCGAGAACGAATACACCCGCTTCGGTTTCCGGAACCTCATCGAGCGACGGGCAGCTCGTTACTTGAACCCGGACCCGCAGCGCACCGGCGGGATCAGCGAGCTGCTGATGATTGCCCACCTCGCGGCCGCCTATGACGTCAAGATCGCCCCGCACCTGACGCCCGAGCTTTCGGTCCATGTCCTGTGCGCGATCCCGAACGGCGTGCTCATCGAGTGGTCGATGGGCGCCGAACCGGAGATCTGGGAAGAGCCGCCGACTGTCGTGGACGGCCTGATCTCACCGCCCGACCGTCCGGGACACGGTATGACCTTCCGCCGGGAGGCGTTAAGGCGCTACGCGCTCGACTGAGCCTCCTCCGTCTGGAAGGCTCGGCCGCGAGCCTCAGCACAGACCAAGAAGGAGCGGCGAACGTTCCGCTCATCGCGTACGACCGCGCTGCGAACGACGGCACGGTGAGCGGCTCCATCGCGGCGACGAAGGCCGCGGGTCGGTCCGGGCCGCCATACTGGGCGCGCTCGTGACCAGCTCGATCTCCAACAGCATGGACTGCTGACTGTGCCGGCATCGTTACGCTCCATGATCGCCGGCGCGATAGTGCTGGCGGCCGTTACCTGCGACGCCCTCTCTCGGCGCGGACCGCGGTCCGCCGGTCGAGCGTGGAGGGAACGACCGCCTGACCGGCTGCTACGCCCGCGTCTGGATTTCGACGCTCACCTGGGTCGCCACGGCGACCGCGCGGTAGAGCGGTCAACGGCTCTGATAACCGTTGACCAGCGCTCTCGCCTGCTCCTCGCTGGGGCCTTCGAGCTCGAAACGCAGCGTAATGCTATGAAAGGTGTTCGTGCTCTCGAGCTTGCGGGTGCTCTCGATGGCGCAGATGGCACTGCGCAGCGGTACGTTCTGCTCCTCTGCGATCAGCTCGACCTGGTGCACGCCGCACGACGAGATCCCAGAGAGGAACACCTCCACCGGCCCGGGCGCTTCGCCAGGCCCGTGAGACGAGTCCACGATCCAGTGCTGGTCGCGCGCTGTGTTGAGCGTGCGCATGACGACGGTGCTGGTGTACGACCGCACCGCGTCGATCTTGAATTCCTCGCCCGGCATCGCTCCGCCTCCTTCTCTGGCCGGGGCGGCAGCGCTCCGCCGCGCCGGCCACGCCCTGACTATGCCAGATCTGGGGCGCTCCCGCGCAGACACCCCCGGCCAGTGCGTGGCGCAGCTCCAGTGGCGGGCTCGCCGCGTAGCGGCTTGCCACGCGGCCCGAGAACGGACCTATCTGACCTGGGGGACCGGGCCACCGACGACGACGTGATCGCCGAATTGTCGGGTCAGGGCGTCGGGCTTGCCGACTGCCGACGCTCGTCAGCCTGGTAGAACTGGGCGATCGCGGCGAGCGAGCCGTCCCGCGGCGCTCGTCCCTCGTCCACGAGCCCGAACACCCGATCCAGCTCCTCGGGGCCGTCCGATGCCCAGGTATACACCGCGCCGCCGATCACCCAGTCCGGGTACGAGCGGATCAGCGACCACTGGGCCTGGAACGCGCTCGGCCGATCGGCCGGCCCGGTGCCGC
>JADZDV010000172.1 GCA_020850915.1 Chloroflexota bacterium
GCCAGCTTGACGCCCATCCCGATCGGCAGGCCGCCGCCCACCGAGCCCCAATCGTTGATGTACATGAAGGTGCCTGGCTCGTAGGCGTCGAACTGCGTCCGCATGTGCTTCGCCGCGTTGCCAGCGTCCACGATCACCACGCCATTGCTGGGCAGCACCTGGCGCACAGTGTGCGCCACGAACGGCGGATCGACCGGCACGGCGTCGGCCCGGACCATGGCCGCCCGCTCCGTCTGGAACGCGGTCCGAGCCCGCTCCAGCTCCGGCCACACTCGTGCCAGCCGCCCGGCCCGCGTCGCCCGCTCGGTCAGCCCGTCGACGAAGCTCCGCGTCGAGCCAACCACCGCCAGCTCGACCGGGAACACCTGCCCGATCTGGGTGGCCACCGTGGCCTGATGGACGATCTTTGCGCGCGGCGGGATCACGCCGGACCTGAAGTCTGTCGAGAAGAAGTCGAAGCGTCCGCCGACCATGACGATCAGGTCGGCCTCGCGCACCATCTGGTTGGCCACGCTCGACCCGTTGCGGCCGATCATCCCCAGGCCCAGCGGGTGGGTGGAGGGGAAGGCGTCCACGGAGATCTGGAGCGTGGCGACCGGGACGCCGGTCAGCTCGGCCAGCCGCGCCAGCGCCTCGCCAGCCTCCTCGTGGATGACCCCGTTGCCGGCCATGAAGACCGGACGCTGCGCCTGATCGAGCAGGCGCAGCGTCTCGTCGAGCTGGGGCGTGCTGCACTCCGGCCGCGCCTGGGCACGGTACGCGGCGGGCGCCCAGGCCTCTAGCTCCGTCTGGCCGGACCAGACCTCGCGCGATGCCTCCAGGTGCACCGGCCCGAACGGGTCGTCCAGGGCGATCCGAAACGCGCGACGCAGCGCCTCCTGGACCTTGCCGGCGTGCGGGATGCCGTAGGCCCACCTGGTGATCGGCCGCATGAAGGTGAGCTGGTCGATATCCTGGCTCGTCTCCCGATGGCGGATCGCGTCCTCCTGGCAGCCGGCCAGGGTGATCATCGGCACGAAGCCCTTGTACGCCGCCGCGATGCCGGTCGCCAGGTTCGTCACGCCGGGCCCCTCGGTTGCCGTCACCACGCCCGGTCGCCCGGACTCACGCCCGAACCCGTAGGCCATGAAGGCAGCCCCCTGCTCATGGCGCGTCAGGATGAAGCGGATGTCCCGCGCGTCGCTCAGCGCGTCCACCACCCCGAGGTTCTGCGTGCCCGGGATTCCGAACACCAGCCCCACACCCTCGCGACGCAGGCACTCAACCATCGCCTGCCCACCGGTGACCATGCGCGCCCTCCGTCCTGACCAGCCTGCTCGGTCGTCGTGTTCTCGGTTGCGCCGAGCGGGGAAGGATTGCCGCGGCCTGTCACGCTCCCCGCTCGGATCGGCGGAGGCGCGCCGGGTCCTGGTGCGCCTCGCGTGGCGTGCCACCCGGCAGGAGCGACACCAGCGCCAGGCACAGCACCGACGTCACGAGTACGCCCAGGAACACCAGTTCGACGCCGCTCGCCAGGATCTCCTCGAGCTGTTGGAGCACACTCGGGTCCAGCGCCGCCCGCGCGTGCGCGTCGAGTAGCACCGTCGGGATCGCCAGCTCGTCCCCGCCAACCGCCGCCCGCGTCGCCTCCGGCAGGCCGGCGAGGTGCCTGAGCAGGGTCGCGTTGAACAGCGATCCCAGCGCTGCCACCCAGAGCGTGCTGCCGAGCTGGCGCGCGAACATCGTCGAGGCCGTCGCAACGCCCCGCGTGCGCCATGACACGGCCCCCTGGACCGCCACCAGCAGCGTGTTGTTCAGGAAGCCCATCCCGAGGCCCACTACGAACAGCGGCGCGCCGGTCCAGACCGGGCTTCTCATCCCCAGAGTGAGCGCCAGCAGCGCGCAGCCGACGACCACCAGCGCCGCTCCCAGCATCGACGTCGCGCGGTAGCCCAGCGCGATCATCGTCCGACCGGACACCGCGGCGGCGATCGGCCAGCCGATCGACATCGGCGTCAGGGTGAAGCCGGCCACCGTTGCCGGGGCGCCCAGGCTGCCCTGGACGAACAGCGGGACGAACGTCGAGATGCCAAGCAGCAGGCCACCCGCCAGCAGGGTCCCGCCATCGCCAATCGTCACGACCCGATTCCGGAACAGCCCCAGCGGCAGAATCGGCTCCGGCGCCCGCAGCTCCTGGCGGATGAACAGCGTCAGCAAGACTACCGCCGCCGCGAACAGCCCCAGGCTCGGCGGCGCCGTCCAGGACCCGGCCACCCCACCCTGGAGCAGGGCCAGCAGCAGGCAGCTCACGCCAACCATGAGCAGGCCCGCGCCGGTGAAGTCGATGGTGTGCCGTGACCGTGCCAGCGGCTCGTGCAGGACGAAGTAGACGCCCAGAATGGCCAGCAGCGCGAACGGCAGGTTGACCCAGAACACCCAGGCCCAGTCCAGCCGCTCCACGATGAACCCACCCAGCAGCGGCCCGAGCAGCGAAGCAACCGCCCACATGCTGCTCAGCCAGCCCTGGATCCGGGCGCGCTCGCGCAGGGTGAAGATGTCTCCGACAATCGTGCTGGCGATCGGTTGCACCGCGCCCGCGCCCACCCCCTGGACGATGCGGAACAGGATCAGTTGGACCATGCTCCCGGACAGCCCGCACAGCAGCGAGCCGACCAGGAACAGCCCCGTCCCGGCGACGAACACCAGCCGCCGGCCGAACAGGTCGGCGAGCTTCCCGTACAACGGGATCGTCGCTGCCTGGGCCAGCAGGAACACCGAGAACACCCAGGCAAACTCGGCAAACCCGCCCAGCTTGCTCACGATCGACGGCATCGCCGTCGCCACGATGCTGCCCTCCATGGCAGAGAGGAACATCGCGAGCATCAGCGATGGCACGACGATCGCGCGGTTCGTCCCAGCCCACGCCTGGGGCGACGCGGCCACCGCCTCCCCGGGCGCGCTCGCCTCCTGGCCATGACCGCTCGAGGCGGTGGCGCTCTCGTCGGACCGGCTGGCGGAGGCAGATGGAAGACGGCCTGGTCGCGGTGCGTCGGGCGGCCTCATTGAGGAGAGGCCTCCCTCGGCGGCGGCCGCCGAGGCGGTTTGCGCTCGCCGAGGATCCAGCGCGCTCGCGGCCCGAACGCCAGCCGCATCCCGTAGCGCCGCGTGGCGATGTCCCGAATGTGCCCCACCGCCAGCTCCGGGTCGTCGGTCAGCAGCATCCGCTTCAGGTCAGCCGCGTCCACCGCGCCCCGCCGCTCCATCGAGCGCAGCAGCTCCAGCAAGGGCTGCCAGTACTCCACGTTGAGCAGGGCGATCGGGAACTCCCCCAGCTTCGCCGTCTGGACCAGCGTCAGCAGCTCGAACAGCTCGTCCAGCGTGCCGAAGCCGCCCGGCAGCGCGATGAACCCATACGAGTACTTGACCAGCATCACCTTCCGGACGAAGAAGTACCGGAACTCCACCATCCGGTCCAGGTACGGGTTCGGATGCTGCTCCCGCGGCAGGACGATGTTGCAGCCCACGGTCGCCCCGTGCCGCTCCTTCGCCCCGCGGTTCGCCGCCTCCATCAACCCCGGCCCGCCGCCCGTCATGACGGTGAAGCCGGCTCGGGCCAGCTCAGCGCCGGTGCGCCGCGCCAGGTCGTAGTACGCACTGCCCTCCAGGAAGCGCGCCGAGCCGAAGACCGTCACACACGGCCCCACGAAGTGGAGCGCCCGAAAGCCGCGGATGTACTCCCGGAAGATCCGAAACGCTCGCGCCAGCTCCGCCAGCCGCGAGTCCGGCCCGGCGAGGAACTCCTCCTCCTCCGGATGCGTCCCGACCAGCCAGTACTCAGCCTCTGAGTCCACCACTCCATTGCCGGCGGCCGCACCACGGCCCTTCTCGGATCGAGTGCTCCCGGCGGGCCGGTCTTCAGGCTGGCTCATACGCGTGTGACGGCCTCCAGACCAGTGTGCGACACAACCGATGCAGTGTAGGCCACGGCGGCCGCGCCGCGCCGCGCCCGGCCCAGGGCTCCCCGCGCTGAGCGAGCGTCTGACTCCAGGCCAGCGGACCCTGGCGCGGGCTAGCAAGCGATGACAGCGTACCGCGTGCGCCGCCGGCTCCGCGGCGCGCTACTCCGCCCGTTCCGGCCAGATTGGACCTTGCAGCCGGTCTGCCAGAACCCTAGAAGAGAACATGCGTTCGCAATCCAAAGCGGGCGCGCCGGTGGGGGCCACCCTGCCGGACGGGCGAGGAGGTCATCGTGGCGCATCCGGTGGTGCACTTCGAGATCATGGGGCGGAACGGCGAGGCGGCCCAGCGGTTCTACGCATCCCTGTTCGACTGGAAGATCGATACGGAGTCGATGGGCGGCGGCTACGGCCTGGTCGCGGGCGAAGCGGGCGGAATTGGCGGCGGCATCATGGGCCTGCCGGAGTACCCGCCATCCGTGATGATCTACGTTCAGGTGGAGAACCTGGAGGAGCACCTGGCAAAGGCCGAAAGCCTGGGCGGCAAGCGCATCTATGAGCCCCAGGAGATCCCCGGCGTCGGCGCCTGGGCGAGCTTTGCCGATCCAGATGGCAACGTGATCGGTCTGTTCAAGCCGCGCTAGCGTCTCTGGCCGAGTCGTCTCGGTCTGCGGCCAGAAGGTCGGGCGCCCCGCCCTCGCGGAGCGCCCGCTGATACCGTCGTTGCTCGCCCATCACGCTCCTCCGCGCGATCCCCCCACGCGGCATCCCGGCCTGTCGCGGTCGTCCCGCCTGGCCGGAGGTAGATCGGATGTCTGGGTGGTGTGGCGTCAACCCAGACTGCGCGGGCGACCGTGATCGGCAACAGCCCGGGCTGCTAGAGTCCCCCAGGGCGGACGTCTTCGGGACAGCCATCGGAGACGCGGCCGGAGCGCGTGCGGGACGTGACGCTTGCGCCGGTGGAAGGCTGGCGGCGAAACTGATCTCATCGCTCGGCTCCGAATGGATGCATGGCGCCCGTAGCTGAAAAAGGCCAGCGGAGATGACCCGATGTCGACCCCGATCAGGACACCCAGGATGCTCGGCCAGCCGATCAAGCGCCGCGAGGACCCCCGCCTGATCACCGGCGCCGGGCAGTACCTCGACGACCTCACGCTCCCGGGCATGCTGCACCTGGCCGTCGTTCGGAGCCCGCACGGTCACGCCAGAGTTGCCGGCATTGACGCCAGCGAGGCCTTGAAGCTGCCGGGCGTTGTCGCTGTGCTCACCGCCAGAGAGATTGACGGCGAGACGACCGGCCAGCTCCCGTACGAGTTCGGCTGGGCCCCGTTCGAGAACGTCAACGATGTCGGTCGTGGCCCGCTGGCCACCGACCGGGTCCGGTACGTCGGCGATCCTGTCGCGGCGGTGATCGCGGAGACTCGCTACGGCGCGCGCGACGCCGCCGCGGCCGTCCAGGTCGACTATGAGCCCCTGCCAGCCGTGGTCGATCCCGAACAGGCGCTTCTCCCCGGCGCGCCGCTGCTCTTCGAAGCGTCCGGCACCAACCTGGGACACACCCAGACCAAGACGGCCGGCGAACTCGACGCGGCGTTCGCCCAGGCCGACCGGACGGTCAGCATCCGCGTGGTCAATCAGCGGGTCATTCCGGCGCCAATGGAGACGCGTGGCGCGCTGGCGATCTGGCGTCCGGACGGCGCCGGTACGCCCGGCGAGCTCACCCTGTACGAGACCACCCAGAACGCCCACGGGCTGCGCAGGGCACTGGCGCCGCTGCTGGGGTACCCCGAGCACAAAGTCCGCGTGATCGTGCCGGACATGGGTGGCGGCTTCGGGAACCGAGCGGATTGCGCCCCGGAGACGGTGCTGACCTGCATCGCGGCGAAGCGGCTGGGCCGGCCGGTCAAGTACCAGGAGACCCGCACCGAGAGCAACCAGGCCGCGATGCATGGCCGCGGCCAGACGGACCTCGTGGAGGCGGCCGTCAGGAGCGACGGCAAGGTCCTGGGTCTCAAGGTTACGGCGATCTGTGACATTGGCGCCTACAACCAGTTCCTCTCGCCGCTCATGGGCATGCTGACCGGCGTGATGCTCCCCGGCACGTACGATATTCCAAACCTGCGCTACGAGCTGAAAGGCGTCTATACGAACAAGACGCCGGTCGGCGCGTACCGCGGCGCGGGCCGACCCGAGGCGACCTATCTGCTCGAATGCCTGATGGACGCCGTCGCCCATGAGCTGGAGCTCGACCCGGCCGAGGCGCGGCGCAGGAACTTCATCCCGAAGGACGCTTTCCCCCACACCACGCCGTTCGGCACCAGCTACGACACGGGCGACTACGAGCGTGCGCTCGACCGGGCGCTCGAAGTCTCGGGGTACGCCAGCCTGCGCCAGGAGCAGCGGCGGGCCGCCGCCGACGGCAAGCTGATGGGCATCGGCCTGGCGGCGTACGTGGAGATCTGCGGCTTCGGACCCTGGGAGCAGGCCACTGTCCGGGTCGACCCTGACGGCAGGATCCGGGCGTACACTGGCGTCTCGCCGCACGGCCAGGGCACGGCGACAACGCTGGCCCAGCTCATCGCCGACGACCTGGGCGTGAGCATCGACGACATCGTCGTCATCCACGGCGACACCGCGCAGGTCCCGGCCGGCAACGGCACTGGCGGCAGCCGAGGCGTCGTCCAGGGCGGCAGCGCGATGCTGCTGGCGTCAGGCCAGGTGCGGGAGAAAGCTGTCCGGATCGCGGCGCACCTGCTGGAAGCCTCCCCGGACGACGTCCAGGTGACCGCCAGCGGCTTTGCCATCGCGGGCGCCGGGGACCGCGAGAAGACGCTCCGCGAAGTCGCGGCCGCGGCGTATGGCGGCAACGTCCCCGCCGGCGACGAGCCGGGCCTGGAGGCAACCCGCTTCTTCACGGCGCCCGGCGAGACGTTCCCCTTCGGGGTGCACGTCGCGGTGGTGGACGTCGATCCTGAAACCGGGCGGACAACGCTGCGCCGCTTTGTCGCTGTTGACGACTGCGGGACGGTGGTCAACCCGCTGCTGCTGGACGGCCAGCGCCACGGGGGGATCGCCCAGGGCGCGGCTCAGGCGCTCTGCGAGGCGGTCGTCTATGACGAGAACGGCCAGCTCCTGACGAGCACGTTCGGCGACTACGCCATCCCGACGGCCGCCTCCCTGCCGGCGTTCGAGCTCGACCGCACCGAGACGCCCTCGCCGCGCAACCCGCTCGGCGCCAAGGGGATCGGCGAGGCCGGCACGATCGGCAGCACGCCGGCGGTCCGGAGCGCCGTTCTGGACGCACTCCGGCAAGCCGGCGTGCAGAGCTTTGACATGCCAGCCTCTTCGGAGAAAGTCTGGCGAGCGCTCCAGGCGATCGGACCCGATGCTCCACGCTCTCGCCCATGAGCTCGTGGCCGAAGACGTCGCCCCTCGTCAGCGTCGGCACGTCCTGTCGTACAGGCGCAGCCTGCCTCAAGACGGTCCAGCGACAAGCCCCTCCCGCGTGGGAAGGTCGGGTGAGGGGACGAGAGACGACTGCTACAATGCCCTGATGAAGACGAACGGGTGTTCTGAGCGGTAGCGGGCCGGCCGTGAACGTCGACCAGGTCGTCGAGCAGCTCCTCCGCGATTCGCGCCACGCGCGGAACGTCACGGCCTACCGGCACCAGGAGCCGCGCGAGGCCGACTTCGCCCCCTGGCCCGCCGCGCTCGACGGGCGGCTACGCGCGGCGCTGGAGGCGCGGGGCATCCACCAGCTCTACCGCCACCAGGCCGAGGCGTTCGAGCACGCCCAGGCCGGGCACGGCGTCTGCGTGGTCACCCCGACCGCCTCCGGCAAGACCCTCTGCTACAACCTGCCGGTCCTCAACCGGGTCCTCCAGCAACCCGGCGCCCGCGCCCTCTATCTCTTCCCCACCAAGGCGCTCGCCCAGGATCAGTACGCCGAGCTGCTGGAGCTGATCGGCGTCCTCGGCGTGGACGTCAAGACCCACACCTTTGACGGCGACACGCCAGCCGCCGCGCGGAGCAAGCTGCGCTCTGCTGGCGACGTCATCATCACCAACCCGGACATGCTCCACACCGGCATCCTGCCTCACCACCCCAGGTGGCAGAGGCTGTTCGAGAACCTCCGCTACGTCGTGGTGGACGAGCTGCACCAGTACCGCGGCGTCTTCGGCAGCCATCTGGCGAACGTCCTGCGCCGTCTGCGCCGAATCTGCCGCTTCTACGACGCCGATCCCCAGTTCATCTGCTGCTCCGCCACCATCGCCAACCCCGGCGAGCTAGCCGAGCGGCTGACCGAGTCGCCGATGGCCGTCGTCGACCGCAACGGCGCCCCCGCCGCCGGCCGCCACCTGATCTTCTACAACCCGCCGGTCGTCAACCCGTGGCTCGGCATCCGCGCGGGCGCCATCCCAACCGCGCGCACCATCGCCGCCAACTTCCTGCTCAACGACCTCCAGACGATCGTCTTTGCCCGCGGCCGGCTGAACGTCGAAGTGCTCCTGACCTACCTCAAGGAGCGCCTGCGCAAGGCTGGCCGCTCGCCGGACCTCGTCCAGGGCTACCGCTCCGGCTACTTGCCGCTCCAGCGGCGAGCGATCGAGCGCAGCCTGCGCGACGGTAGCCTGCGCGGCGTCGTCGCCACGAATGCCCTGGAGCTGGGGATCGACGTGGGCGGCCTGGAGGCGAGCGTGCTCTGCGGCTATCCGGGCAGCATCGCCAGCACGCTCCAGCGGATCGGCCGTGTCGGCCGGCGCGGCTCCTCGTCCGTCGCCGTGCTCGTCGCGACCTCCTCGCCGCTGGACCAGTTCATCGTCACCCACCCGGACTACTTCTTCGGCCAGAGCCCGGAGCAGGGGCTGATCAGCCCGAACCACCTCGCCATCCTGGCCGAGCACCTCCGCTGCGCCGCCTTCGAGCTGCCGTTCCCGGAGCAGGCGCCAGCCTTCGGCAACGCCGCCGCCGTGGCCGAGTGCCTCGCGTTCCTGGAGTCCGAGCGGGTGGTCCACCTGGGAGGCGGCCGCTATCATTGGATGTCGGAGCACTACCCGGCCGAGGCGGTCAGCCTCCGCCGCGCGGACATCCACAACTTCGTGATCGTGGACCAGGGCCCGCCGGTCCGCGTCCTCGGCGAGGTTGACCGCGCCGCGGCGCCTCTCCTGGTCCACGAGGAGGCGATCTACCTCCACCTCGGCGAGCAGTACCAGGTGGAGCGGCTGGACTGGGAGAACCAGAAAGCCTATGTCCGCCGGGTGGACGTGGACTACTACACCGACGCCAGCCTGGCCGTGGCGGTACGGGTGCTGGACGTCTTCGACGAGACGCGGGGTGAGACGCCGAAATTCCAGCACGGCGAGGTGGTCGTCTCGGCCACCCCGACGATCTACAAGAAGATCAAGTTCGACACTCGGGAGAACGTCGGCTGGGGCAAGATCCACCTGCCCGAAGAGGACATGCACACGCACGCCGTCTGGTTCGTCCTGCCGCCAGAGGGCGCCCGCGGCCTCACTCCGGAGGCGTTCCCGGGCGCCCTCCTCGGACTGGCAAACGTCCTGGTGCAGATCGCGCCGCTCTACCTCATGTGCGACCCGCGCGATGTGCGGGTGGTCTCAGAGGTCCGCTCGATCTTCACCGAGGGCCCGACCGTGACGCTCTACGACAACATCCCCGGCGGCCTGGAGCTGGCCCCTCAGCTCTTCTCGATGCGTCGCGAGCTGCTGGAAGCCGCCGCCGACCTCGTCGCCGCCTGCCCCTGCCCCACCGGCTGCCCCTCCTGCGTCGGCCCGCTGATCGAGGTCGGA
This sequence comes from Chloroflexota bacterium, assembly GCA_020850915.1. Next base: position 9,743 of record JADZDV010000172.1, read on the forward strand.
GAGCAGGGTAAGGCGACCGTGCTGAGCATGCTGCGCCATCTGACCGCACCTCCTCGCGTCCCCACCCGGCCAGCTTGAGTCGCTGGAATCTGGTGGCTCGTCGTGCTCATGCGTCGACGGGCAGGCTCTGGACTCGCTCGGTCCCGAGGGCAGCGACGGCTCGATCTGGCGGTGACGGACCGTCCGCGGCAACCGGGACCGTGCGGCGCTGGGGCCCGTCCCCAACCGGCGGCAATGTCCGAGGCGCGGGTGCGCAAGCCCCGGACATTGCCGCGGCCCCCGGCGATCTGTTATCCACCGGAGATGCAGGTGAGCGTGCGGGTCTTTGCTTCGTTCCGAGAGACGGTCGGGTCGTCGACGGTGAGGCTGGAGCTGGGCGAGCGGCCGACGGTGCGGGAGCTGCTACAGACGCTGCGCGAGCGGTATCCCCGTCTCGACCCGGCCCTGAACAACGCCATGGTGGCGGTTAACCTCGAGTACGTCGGGCCAGACTTCGAGCTGCGCGGCGGGGACGAGGTCGGGATCATTCCGCCGGTCAGCGGAGGCCAGGTGTGAGGTGGCGGCAGGGTGAGAAGCGGTCTCCTGGAGTGAAAGCGGTGGGCTGTGTTCAGGGTCATTGACGGGCCGATCGACGTCCATGAGCTGCGCGAGGCGGTGCGGACCGACGCCGACGGGGCGGTGCTGATCTTCGAGGGGGTGGCGCGGCGGTTCTCGCGGTCGCGCGAGGTGGTCCACCTCGAGTACGAGGCCTACCCCGAGATGGCGGAGCGCAAGCTGGCCGAGATCGGCGACGAGATCCGGGTGAAGTTCGGCGTCGAGCGCGTGGCGATCGTCCACCGGACGGGCGTGCTCGCGATTGGCGAGCCGTCGGTGGCCATCGCTGTCGCCTCGCCGCACCGCAAGGAGGCGTTCGTCGCCTGCCAGTACGCCATCGACCGTCTGAAGCAGGTCGTGCCGATCTGGAAGAAAGAGGTCTGGAGCGACGGCGCGCAGTGGGTTGGCTGGGAGGGCGCCCCGCCAGACGTGCCGCTGCCGGCCGCGCCACCCGACAGGTAGACTCTGCCGGCGGCGGGCCCCGACAGAGGGGGCTCGACGATGCCCTGGGGAGTCCGACATGAGCAAGAGCAACACTGAGAGCAGCGTCCTGCTCGAAGCGCGCGAGGGCGGCGTGATGACGCTGACCCTGCACCGGCCCGAGTTTGCAAACCGACTGAACCGCGAGCTGATCGAGGCGCTCCACGCCCGTTTGAGCGAGATCCGCTGGGACCGCTCGGTACGGGTGGTCATCATCACCGGCGCGGGCGACACGTTCTGTGAAGGTGTCTTTACGCCGACCGAGCGGGGCGCGCTGGAGCTGTCCGAGCGGATCATGTGGGTGCGCCTGCACCACGGCCTGACGGAGCTGATCGAGGCCATAGAGAAGCCGGTCATCGCGGCGATCAACGGCCACGCCCGGGCGGGCGGGCTGGAGATGGCGCTGGCCTGCGACTACC
>JADZDV010000173.1 GCA_020850915.1 Chloroflexota bacterium
CCCTTTTTCGGCCGCTTGACGATCGGCTCTGGCAGGATGCCGCGCATCGCCTTCCGGAAGATGTGCTTCGGCGTGAGACCGCGCAGCTTCAGGTCCTGGGGTATCGTCGTAACAGACTGCACGACCCGGTGGTTCAGGAGGGGCACTCGGACCTCCAGGGAGCAGGCCATACTGGCACGATCGACTTTGGCCAGGATGTCACCCTCCAGATACATCTTCATGTCGAGATACAGGAGCTGATTGAGCTGTGCCGCTGCCGAGCAGGCCTGCAGGTGCTGGTGCACGATGCCGAAGGTGTCGTGCTCGCGAAGCTGAGCCCACGGCTCCAGGAGCTGCTGCCGCTCGGCGGGTCCGAACGACCCCAGCCAGAGGTGGTGGCGCACACCGATCGGCACGCCGCGCCCCGAGATGAACCGCTTTGCCCGAAAGTCGAAGCTGATGTTGTCGAACGACGTGGGGAGGCGGGAGATCGCTGGGTTGATGACCTCGCGGCGGATCGGCCCCGGCACGAGCCGCTCGTAGTACTCAACCAGTCGGTGCGCCTGGTGGGTCGGGTAGCCGGCAAACAGCTCGTCCCCGCCGTCGCCAGCCAGGGCGACTTTGACGTAGCCGCGCACGAACTTTGACAGGAAATAGGTCGGGATGAAGGACGAGTCGCCGTTCGGCTCGTCCAGCACATCGGCCAGACGCGGGACAAGATCCAACAGCTCCTGCGAGCCGAGCATGAGCTCGTGATGGTCCGTGCCGAGGTGCTCAGCGGCCATGCGGGCGTAAGGTGACTCATCGAACGTCCGCTCGTGGAACCCAACGCTGAACGACTGCACACGGGTGCTGCTGGCCCGCACGGCCATCGCCGCGACCGCGCTGGAGTCGATACCGCCGCTCAAGAAGACGCCGACCGGCACGTCACTCACCAGCTCCGTCCTGACCGCCTCGGCCAGGGAGCGACGGATGAGATCGACGTACTCGTCCTCGTTCGTGCGGCCCGTCTCGCTAGCGCGCAGGTTCGGATCCCAGTAGCGCTCGAGCCGGATCGAACCCCGCTCCAGCGCGAGCGTGTGGCCCGGTGGGAGCTTTTTCACCCCGCTGATGATGGTGCGCGGTGTGGGGACGTACTCGAAGGTGAGGTACTCGCTCAGCGAGGCGAGGTCGAGCCTCGGCCGGACGGCCGGATGCCTCAGGCAGGTGCGTAGCTCGGAGGCGAAGACGAGACTCTCGTCGAGCTGGGCGTAGTAGAGCGGCTTGATGCCAACCCGGTCACGAGCGAGCAGGAGGCGCGCCCGCCGACGGTCCCAGATCGCGAAAGCGAACATACCGTTGAAATACTGGACGCACTCGTCGCCGAACTCTTCGTACGAGTGAAGGACGACTTCGGTGTCGCTAGCGGTCCTAAAGCGATGTCCACGGCGGAGGAGCGTCTCTCGCAGGTTGGCGAAGTTGTACAGCTCCCCGTTGAAGACAATCCAGGCTGACTCGTCTTCGTTTGAGATCGGTTGGTTGCCGCCTTCCAGATCGATGATCGCCAGGCGCGTCGCACCGAGCGTGGCGCGAGGATCAGCGTAGGTGGCGGCATCGTCCGGTCCGCGATGGTGCATGCTGGCCACCATCGCCTGCGCGTCAGCAGGATCCGGCTGGTAGCCCCCTGCCATGCTGACTTCACCGCAGATCCCACACACGCCCTGGTCCTCTCCCGTTCCCACGGCCGTCTGAACGGCGGCTTCAGGACACGGGAGTATACCCGCGCGGGCTGCACGTCTCCGCCGCGGCGCTGCCAGGCACTACAATAACGTTGAAAGCAGCGAGTGACAGCGGTCGGAGGTCATGGCATTGGTGGCAGTGCCTAGGGAGCTCTTTCATAGCCTGGCTCAGCAGACGCCATCCAGGATCGTGTTGCTGATCTGCGATGGTCTGGGCGGCCTGCCCAATCCGACGACCGGCCGCACGGAGCTGGAGACGGCCCGTACACCGATTCTCGACGCCCTCGCAAAGCGTTCCGACCTCGGGTACGCGGAGCTGGTCGGTCTGGGCGTCACGCCAGGCAGCGGTCCGGGCCACCTCTCGATGTTTGGCTACGACCCGCTCCAGTACCAGGTCGGTCGCGGTGCCCTCTCGGCGGTCGGCATCAACTTCCCAATCCGCCCGGACGACGTCGCGGCGCGCATCAATTTCTGCACCATCGGCGACGACGGCAACCTGGTTGATCGACGCGCCGGCCGCATCCCGACCGAGGTCAGTACCATGCTGGCGGCCAAGCTGCAGGAGAAGGCGCGGATCGACGACTGTGAGGTGTTCATTCGGCCGGAGATGGACTACCGCGGTGTGGCGGTGTTCCGTGGGCCGGGCCTCTCGGACCGAGTGACCGATTCCGACCCGCAGGTCACCGGCGTGCCGCCGCTCGAGATGAAGGCCCTCGATCGGGAGTCCCAGCGGACTGCCGTCCTGGCCAACGCGCTGGCAGCCCAGGCGCGGACGATCCTGGCCGACGAGCGGCCGGCAAACGGCATCCTCTTGCGGGGCTTCGCGAGAACTCCGGCCCTGCCAAGCCTCCAGGAGCAGTTCAAGCTGAACCCCGCGGCGATCGCCGTCTATCCGATGTACCGAGGCCTGGCGAGCCTGGCCGGCATGAAGCTGCTAGAGACTGGCAAGACGATGGCCGACGAAGTCGAAACGCTCCGCCAGCGCTGGAACGAGCACGACTTCTTCTTCGTGCACTTCAAGTACACCGACAGCGCGGGGGAGGACGGCGACTTTGCCCGGAAGGTGCGGGTGATCGAGGAGATCGACGGCCTGGTCGGGGAGATCGTCAAGCTGGGGCCCGACGTCTTCGCGATGACCGGCGACCACTCCACGCCGGCGATCATGAAGGCGCACAGCTGGCACCCGGTGCCGTTCCTGCTGCATTCGAAGTGGTGTCTGCCCGACGACGCCAAGCGCTTCACCGAGCGGAACGCCCGCAAGGGCAGCCTCGGCCGCTTCCACGCCTCGGAGGCGATGGGACTGATGATGGCTCACGCACAGAAGCTCCTGAAGTTCGGTGCGTAGGGTGGGGACCACCCACCACACTCCCAGATGGTCCTGAACGAGGATCGGCTAGCAATAATGGGCAGAGCCGATACGCCCGGGGAACTGTTCGCAGCGCCGCGAGGCTCCCCCACCGCGCCCCGCCCCCAGGCAGACCTGACTCGCGAGAATGTTCCAACGAGGGAGCCCCGCTACGCGGGTGAACCGCCGGCACAGCGCAGAGGCCATGATGAGTAAGCTCGTCAGCCTCACCGAGGCGCTGGCGGACCTGCCGATCGGCTCGCGGGTGGGGCTGGGTGGCAACACCCTCCACCGAGCGCCCTGCGCGGCCGTGCACGAGCTGATCCGCCTGGGCAAGCGAGACCTGGAGCTGGTCAAGACCGCTGGGGCCTACGACGTGGACGTTCTCTGCGGCACCGGCGTCGCCGGCGCCGTAACGGCCGGCTTCATCGGTTACGAGAGCGTCTTCGGCCTCGCGCCGTCGTATCGCCACGCTGTCGAGCAGGGTCGCGTACGGGCGGTGGAGCACACCTGCTACAGCGTCATCGCCGGCCTGCGCGCCGCGGCGCAGGGCGTTCCGTTCATGCCGATGCGCGGTCTGGACGGCTCGGACCTGCCCGAGCTTCGGGGGTTCGCGAAGCTCGCCGACCCGTATGGCGGGGGAGAGGTGTTCGTCATCCCCGCGCTGCCGCTCGATCTGGCTATCGTCCATGTCCAGGAAGCTGACCAGGACGGCAACGCCCGGGTCAAAGGCTCGCTCTTTGAGGATCTGATCATGATCCGGGCAGCGAAGCGGATCGTCCTCACGGCCGAGCGGATCGTGGCGCCAGACGCATTTCTCGCCGAACCGGAGCGCACGACCGTCTCATCCCTCTACGTGGACGCCGTCGTCGAGACACCACGCGGCGCGTGGCCCACGAGCTGCGACGGCTGCTACCCTGAAGACCGAGCGTACCTGGCAGGGTTCCTGCAAGCGTCAAAGACCAGCATGGGTCTGTGGCATTTTCTGGCCGCGAACGCGGCGATCGAGCGCCCGCTGGTGACAGCTCAGGACTGATAGGCATGGCGCCGCGACAGGCGGGCACAGCCGAGAAAGCAGAGCATCACCGCCTGGACGTGGCGAGGCAGATGGTTGTCTGTCTCGCGCGCCTGCTGTACAACGGCGAGACGGTCTTCCACGGCGTGGCCTCCCCGATCCCGATGGCGGCGGTGCTGGTAGCACGAGCACTGCAAGCGCCCAGGTGTGTGTACCTGACGCTCCCCGGCGGCGTGGACGCCCAGCCGAGCCGGGTTGTGGACTCAACCGTCTCGCCCAGTGTGCTGGAAGGGGCGCGCTCGATCGTCACACTGGCGGAGATCTTCGATTTATCAGCGCGAGGGCGCCTGGACGTGGCGTTCCTGAGCGGTGTGCAGATCGACCGCCAGGCGCGCATCAATCTGAGCGTCATCGGCGATCCCGAGCGGCCGACCGTCCGCCTGCCCGGCGGCGCCGGCAGCGCGGCGCTGATGCCAACGGCGCGGCGGACCCTGCTCTGGCGAACGAAGCACGATCCGCGCACCTTCGTCGAGGCCGTGCCATTCTCCACGGCGGCCGGCAATGTCGAGCGCGTCGTGACCCCGCTGTGCGTCTTTCGGCGTGAGGCCGGCGGCCTGGTGGTGGAGACGATCCACTCCAGCAGCTCGGCGGAAGAGGTGCGGCAGCAGACCGGCTTCGACGCCGGAGTCACGGCTTCCACGCCGCGCACCCCGCCGCCAACCGAGGCGGAGCTAGCAGTGCTGGAGCAAGTCGATCCAGGGCACACGATCCTCAGCGAGTTCTGAGCTCCGTCAGAGGCCGCGAGCGCCGGCTGGCGGTATCCAGGCTGAGCGAGTAAACGCCAGCCGGCGGATCGGAACGCCCATGGCCTGGGCGGCCGCGATCGTCTCGGCAGTGCCGCCGCCTTCCGCGCCTGTCAACACCGCGACCAGAAGGTCTGCCCGCGTCGCGAGCGCCCGGTTGCGACGGCTATAGCCAGAAAGACCCTCCGTCGCGAAGACGCGTGTCTCGCTGGCGAGAGCGGCCGCTGTGGCAAGTCGCCCCGCCCAGGGACCGTCCCAGTCGGCGCTGAACGCCTTCAGTGGCAACGGCAGATACAGCGCGAGCGGCCAGCCGGCGCGCAGGGCTGCCTCCGCCGCCCAGAGGTCGACGCCGCGCTGACCACCGCAAAGACACACCGGCAACACACCCGAGGCCGGCGTCAGCTCTATCACGAGAGCCCCGATCGCCGCCACGACGATCTCCGGCGCCGCGAACAGCTCCGGACGCTGGCCCGTCCACGCGACGTGCACGAGTGGGAGCCGATCGGGTCAGCGTTGAGGTCGCTCGCCGAGCGTGATCGGGAACTGCATCGTCTGACCGTCACGCAGAGCGGTCAGCGTGACGGTGTCTCCCGGTGCCTTGCTCGTCTCAAGGTAGACCACCAGGTCCTGCGGTGTCTTGAGCGGCTGGCCGTCGATAGCCGTCAGAATGTCGCCGCCGGTGGTGATGCTGCGGGTGCGGCTCTGGGCTTGCTGGGTGCCTGGCCTGATCCCAGCGCGCTGCGCCCCGGAGCCCTGGTCCACCGTACCGACCAGGAGCCCCTCCTTGACCGGCAGCTTCAGCTCGGTCTGCATGGTGGCGGTGATGGCAACCGTCCCCACGCCGATGTACGGATGCGGGAACTTGCCATCCTTGATGAGGGCGGGGAAGATCCGCTTCGCATAGCCGATCGACTGTGCGAAGCCGATACCGACATTGCCCCCCTGACCTCCGATGCCGCTGCTGGGGCTGACGATCAGCGTGTTGACGCCGATCACCTCGCCGCGCCCGTTGAGCAGCGGACCTCCGGAGTTGCCCGGGTTGATCGAAGCGTCCGTCTGGACCGCCTGGACCAGCAGCCCGCCACCCGGTTCATCCACCACCCGTCGCCGAGCGCTGATAATCCCGGCCGTGACGGTCTGCTCGAGGCCAAATGGATTGCCGATGGCTATCGCCAGCTCCCCGACCTGGAGCTGAGAGTCGTCGCCGAGCGGTGCGACCCGGATCTTCTCCTTCGGCAGGTCGACCTTGATCACGGCGAGATCGGCGCGGGGATCGCGACCGCGGAGCTGAGCCGGCATCGTTGTGCCGTCAGCGAGGGTCACTTCGAGGCGCTGCGCGTCCTCGACGACGTGATTGTTCGTGAGAATGTTGCCGGAGTCGTCGATGAAGAAGCCGGAGCCCGAGCCGCGCGCCTGCGGCGTCGGCTGGTTAAAGAAGTCCGGGCTGACCTGAATCGAGACGACGTTGACGACGCTCGCACTGACCGCCTGGTAGACCTTTGGAATGACGTCGCCCGCGCCGGACAGCGCCTGGGCAAGGGCAGGCCGCGCCTGCACGGAGCCGAGCGAAGGCGCCGCCACCGGTGGCGCGGCCGGACTCGCGGGCGCCGCTGGCACGCCCGTGGACGGCGAGGCCGCGGCGGGCGCCTGCGGCGCCGTTGGGGCGGGCACCGGCGTGAGACCGACGAACGGTCTGACGACCTCGCACCCCGCAACGAGGCTCATCGTAAGAAGCGAGCTGACCGCGGCGGTGATAACGGTGCGAAGCGTGCTGTACATGGTCCGAACTCCCTGGGACGTATGGGGGCAGTGACATCGCGACTGTTCTTCGCATGTTGAGCATCGGAGCGTCAAGCCCGCGATCCTCCCAGTGGGTGCGAACTGGCGCTGCGCGCTCCGCTGCCGTTGACCGCCGCGAAGCCAGAACGGTAGAATCGGAGCTATCGCGGGAGTAGCTCAGCTGGCAGAGCGCTTGCTTCCCAAGCAAGATGTCGCGGGTTCGAATCCCGTCTCCCGCTCCGAGCGTGTTCAGCTCTCTTTGCCGCGATCGCGGTTGAGGCACGGGAGACCAGTGGTGACCCAGTTGCCCACTCGCAGACTTTTTACGGTGGACGAGTACGTCCAGATGGGCGCCGTGGGCATTCTGGGCGAGGACGACCGAGTCGAACTCGTCGAGGGAGAGGTCTTCCGGATGCCTCCCATTGGAAGTCGGCACGCCGCGTGTGTCGAGCGAGTCCGTCGCCGTCTAGAACGCGGTGCAGTTGGGCAGCTCGATGTCCGGGTGCAGAACCCCATCCGGCTGGACGACTTCTCAGAGCCGGTGCCGGACGTCGTAATCGTGCAGCCTCGGGCCGATTTCTACGCTGCGCGGCATCCCGGCCCCAGAGATGTGTTTCTTGTCATCGAGGTGTCGGACACATCGGCCGGATATGACCGGTCGAAGAAAGCTGCGCTCTATGGCCGGGCGGGCATCCCGGAGATGTGGCTCCTCGACCTAACCCGCGGTCTGATCGAAGTGAGGACGTTTCCGGGCCCCGCGGGCTATCAGAACCTGCACGTCCTACGGCGGGGTGACACGCTGGCACCGCTCGCCCTGCCGGAGCTGGTGATCGACGGCGCGGAGCTGCTGGGATAGATCGCGTGTCCAACTGAGCATCGGCCAGGCGCCGGCAGCCGTGGCTGGCCTCATGGAGAACCCCGCTAACGCCCCCTTCTTGCACGCTCTGTCTCGAAGACGTCGAGGCTCAGCGTCGCTGGGTCGATCACGACGCCATAGTCTCTGAGCGCGGCCTCCGCGCTCACCAGACCGTTGACAACGTCCTCGCGCACCGCGGCGGGATCTCGCTCCAGCACCGGGCCATATCCACCGCCACCGCCCATCTCGAGGGTTAGCGTGTCTTCAGCGGACAGAAGCTGCTGGGCCCGGCTGGCTGGCAAGCGCTGCCCGTTGACGTAGATACCGCCTCTGGCGGCGGGCCCGCCTCCACGAATGCCCGGCGACGGCTCGTCGATCCGCGCCCCGATGACCGTGGCGAGCAGCGGGTCCGACGAACCGCCGAGCTCCGCCGGCAACGGGCGGATGACGATCCGCTGCCCACAACCGCCCCGGTACCGGCCGGGTCCGCCGGAATCCGGTATCAGCTCGCGTCGCTCGACGATCACCGACGCTTCGTGCTCGAGCGTTTCGCACGGCAGGTCGGCGATGTCGGCCGGAAAGCAGGCCATCCGACCATCGCGATCCGGACGGGCGCCCATTCCACCGGCCCAGTGCGGCCAGGAGGCAAACCGTCGTCCGTCGGGCCAGGCACCGTGAATGACGGTGAACCAGTGTGGGCTGCTGCCCGAAATGCTGCCGTCTGGAATGGCCGGCTCCAACGCCCGAAGCAGCGTTTCTGGAAGGTGCAGGGCCGGCTGCATGCGCCAGTAGACCGGCGCTGGAAAGGTCGCGTTGAACAGCGAGCCCGCTGGGACGCGGAGCTCGAAGACGTCCATGATCCCGACGTTGTTCGGTACCGGCGTGTTCGTCGCCAGCTTGATCCCATGCAGCAGATACGCCCGCGTGGCGTTCAGCACAACGTTGATCGGCCCGTCCGCGCGGGGCGACGAGCCAGTGAGGTCGACGATGAGCTTCGACTCCGTCACCTCGACCGAGATGGCGATCCGAATCGGCGCCGAGTCCACGCTCGCGTCTCCAAATCGATCGATGCAGGCCTCGTTGCGATAGGTCCCAGGATCGAGCCCGCGGATCGCCTCTCGCAGTGCATGGGCGGTTCTCTTGATGATGTCGTCGCCCACGGCCACCAGGTCGTCGAGCTGGTAGTCCTCGAGCAGCTCCACGAGCCGCGTGGCACCCACGTGGTTGCTGGCAATCTGGGCCCGCAGATCCCCGACGACGATCTCCGGCAGGCGCACGTTCGCCCGGATGAAGCTCAAGACGTCTTCGTTTGGCACACCAGCCCGGTAGAGCCGGAGGGGAGGGATGATCAGCCCCTCTTCGTAGACCTCGCAACTGTCCGCCGCTGATCGCCGCCCCCCAACGTCAACATGGTGAATGCACGATCCGGCCAGACCTATCAGCCTGGCGTGGCGGAAGACCGGCGTCAGGACGTAGATATCCGGTGTGTGGCCCGCACCCAGCCACGGATCGTTGGTGACGAACGCATCGCCCGGCTGCAGCGTCTCGCGCGGATAGCGCTCGAAGAACGCCGGGACGATTGTCAGCATCCCACCGAGGTGAGCCGCGCCAGCCTGCACGACCTGTGCGAGCATGCGCCCCCGGTCGTCGAAGACCGCGCAGGTGTAGTCGCCGTTCAGTCGCGCGCTCGTCGAAAACGACGTCCGCATCAGCGTGGCGCCCATCTCCGTCGCGATGCTACGCACGCGCTCCCACACCGCGTCGATCGTGAGCGGGTCAGGCATCGTGCCGTCGTTCGCCTTCAGGTCGTTCGGACCGATCATCACACGCGTTCCCGCGCCGCGCGCCCGCTGCTCGGCAGATCGACCAGAATGTTGCCGTAGCCGTCAACGGATGCCGTCGCCCCGCGGCCGATCACCAGCGTTGATTCCCGCTCCTCGACGATCGCGGGTCCGACGAACGTCGAACCGGGCGTCAGCCTCGGGCGGTCGTAGACGTCAAACTCGACGAAGCAGCGATCCGGACCAGAAAAGGCCAGACGTCGCCCCTTGCGCGCATCCAGCGCGCTCGCCTCCGCGGCCGGTAGTCGCGGCAGGTGGAGCGAACCGTGCCGCGTGCTGAGGCGAACGCGAGCCGCGAGAATCTCGGGGACTTGATCTGCATAGGCGTAGCCGTAGCGCTCGCGGTACACCTCGACGAAGCGCTTCGCCAGATCAGCCTCTCGCTCTAATCCAAACGGCCCGTTCCCAATCGGGACGGTGAGGCCGAAGCCCTGGCCCAGAAAACAGATGTCGACAGCGCGGCTCAGCTCGGCGTCGCCGGAGCGGTCGGCTTCACGCATGACGACCTCGGCTTCTGCTGCCATCGCCTCAAGCATACTGTCCATCTCCGCGGGATCAGCGCTCGCGAGAGGGATCTTGACGCTCCGCACGATGTCGAAGGCGACCGGGGCGACAAGGAATCCGAGCGTCGGCGCCACTCCCGCCCGCAACGGAACGAGCAACCGCGGGACACGAAGCTTCCTCGCTAGGCCGTCGGCGTGGAGTGGGCCAGCTCCGCCAAAGGCAACCAGAACTGCACGACCGACGTCGCCGCCCCGCTCGGCCACGTGCGCACGGACCGCGGACGCCATCTGCTCGTTCACCAGGTCGTGCACGCCCCAGGCCGCGAGTGTCGTGTCCAGCCCAAGCGGCCTGGCCAGATGCTCTCCGATCGCCCGGTTGGCGGCGTCCCTGTCGAGCGTCAGCTCGCCGCCCAGGAAGTAATCAGGGTTCAGATAGCCGAGCAGCAGATCAGCATCCGTGACCGTCGGCTGGCTTCCACCACGCCGGTAGCAGGCCGGCCCGGGCGACGCTCCGGCGCTCTCCGGCCCGATCTGGAGCAGCCCCATCGCATTGATCTTGGCGATGCTGCCGCCCCCGGAGCCGATCTCCATCAGGTCAACCGATGGGACCGAGGCCGGCAGGCCGCTACCTCTTGCATGTCCAGACGCGCGCGCCACCTCCAGCTCATCGGTCATCGGCAACAGACCGTCCCGGACGAGGCACGCCTTTGACGTTGTCCCGCCCATGTCGAACGACAGAATCTCCCTGGCTCCGGTCAGCTCTCCCAGGGCACGCGCGGCCAGCGCCCCAGCCGCCGATCCCGACTCTACCAGACGGACCGGGAACGCCCGCGCCGTAGACACGGCAGCCATCCCACCGGCTGACAGCATGAGCAGAAGGTTTCCGCCGAAGTCCCGCTCTGCGAGCGCCCGCTCCAGCACCGCCAGGTAGCGTGCCACCAGCGGCTGCACGTAGGCATTCACGACCGTCGTACTGGCGCGCTCGAACTCTCGGACCTCGGGCAGGACCTCCGACGACAGCGAGACGAAGAGCTCCGGTGCAAGCTGTCCAAGCAGCCGCTTCACCGCGCGCTCGTGCCGCGGATCTCGATATGCGTGGAGCAACGACACCGCGACAGACTGGATCTCGTGCTTCAGCAGCTCCCCAACAACATGCCGAACGCTGCGCTCGTCAAGAGGGAGCAGGACTCGTCCATTCGCCAGCATCCGCTCGTCGATCTCGTAACGATACTGTCGGGGACCCAGTGGCGCCGGCGGATCGGTTCGGTACTCGTAGAAGTCAACCCGCTTCTGACGGCGCATCTCGAGCGCATCGCGGAACCCCCGCGTCGTGATGAGCGCGGTCCTGGCGCCCTTCCGCTCGATCGTCGCGTTGACGACAAGCGTCGTCCCGTGGATGAGTCGGCCTGCGCCTGCTACGCTTCCCGGCCGCCGTGCCTCCAGCCGCTCGAGGCCAGAGAGCACCGCCTGCGCTGGGTCATCCGGCGTCGTCAGCACTTTCTCGACGATCAGCTCACCGGTCGATCCGTCGAGCACGACGAAATCGGTGAACGTCCCGCCAATGTCGCAGCCGATCACGTCCATCGCGCCCGTTCCCTCCGCGCCCTACGTTGGCGGTTCTGCCATGGCTGCGTCAAGCGGACGCTGGTGAGCCCTCGCAGCTCGCAGGCGTGCCTGTCAGCGGCGTGGGGTGCGAAAGCCGATCGGACCCAGCCTGCTCCCGCGGCCCAGCGCGTCCCATCTGGCCCTTCGGCAGAGGAATCCCAGATCCGTTAGCTCTTGCCCAGTTCAGGCTGTCGGTCTGGCTGCTATTCTCGCCCTGGCAGCGAGACAGAGGGCTCGACAGCTCCGCCAGCGAAATACTCGGCCGGACTGCAGAGAGGATCCCCACCGGTGGCACGTTGCTCCCCAG
>JADZDV010000174.1 GCA_020850915.1 Chloroflexota bacterium
GCGATCCGACGAGCCGACATCCCCTGGGCGCTCCAGAGCACCATCTGCGCCCGCAGGGCCACCCGCCCCACGGCTCGCCGTCGCAGCACCATCAACTCCCGCCGCTGCTCGGCGCTCAGCGGCCCGAACTTCGTCATCCCGCCCGACCTCCCGTTTGTCGAGCCGAAACTGTACCAGGAGAAGGCGTGCCTTTCTTCTGCTCATGTGCTTAGCCGCCAGACACTCGGACAGGCGCTGCTCCACGTGTGAGGCGGAGAGCAGCGTCGAAGGCGCATCCGCCAAATAGACACGCACATCGCCCACGAGCTGCTCGAAGTAGCGGCGATATGCCGCGTCGAACCGGTAGAGCCGATCGTGTGACTCGAATGGCACGTCCGCCAGCTCCGGGAAGGCGCGCCGGATGGCATCCGTGTGAAAGGTGTGATCCACCAGCATCTCCGCCGGCAGCGAGCTGAGCAGGTCGTACACCTCGTGATCCAGGTAGGGGCAGAGCACGCGGAGACGCGTGTCGTAGAGCGCGAACGGCGCCAGGGCGATCTCACGGCGCGTGCGGTTCCAGAAGTAGAAGGAGCCCACCGGGTTCGGCGCGGCGGAATGTCGAGCGAGCTCCGCCCCCAGCCGCTCCACGGCCAGCTCCCGACTGAAGCGACGGATGCCCGCGTCGTCCAGCAGGAACGATATTCGACGCTCGTCCCCAAGAAGATGCTGGGCCAGATCGCGCAGGCGTCCTGCGCGGAACAACGCCAGGCGCTCCTCAGTCAGGAACAGGCCCGCGGAGAGCACGTCGCCCGCCATCCCGTCAAAGACGGACCCGGTGCGATCCGCGAGGAAATCAGACAGGGCAAGCAAGTGCGTCCCCTCGTCGGTGCAATAGCTCGTGCGCCGGTTCTTCCTCAGCTCCGCTTCGAGCCGCGACTGACGCTGCTCGACAGCAACGTGCGGAATGCCGAGGCGAGCCGAGAGCTGGGCCGCGATCTCCGTATCCTGGTTGGTCCGCGGCGGATGGTGGCGCACGCTGGCGCAGAGCGCCGGTGGTCGACGTGCGTGGACCAGCTCAAGCAGGATGTGGCGTGAATCTCGTCCGCCGCTCAGCGGGTGGGCGAACGTCTCTTCCAGAGGCGGCAACCGGCGGTCGACTGCGGTCCGGAACCGCTCGAGGTAGGTGTCAATGGCAGCCTCGCGCTCCAGGTCAGATCGCCGCGTAAGGAAGACCTCGCCATCCACGGACAGCCGCCCCGCCGTCCAGCACAGCTCGGCGCCCGGCGGCAGCGCGCGAATCGCGCGAAACGGTGTGTCCTCGGCGAGAAAGAAGCCAAGGCGCAGGAAGATGGCCAGCGCAGTGTCGTCCAGTTCGGCCGGGGCCCCCTCTGCGAGGAGGCGCGGAACGGACGGGGAGAGGCCGATGCTGTCGCCAGCGACGAAGTAGAAGAGCGGATAGGCGCCGTAGCGATCGTTTCCCGCGACGAGGCGGTTGCCGTCCCAGTCCCAGCAGGCGAACACGCCGTCGGGGCGGTCACGGTCACGACCCGGGACCGGCGCGCCCAGCCGCGCCCGCGCCAGCCCGCTCGCCGCGACACCATCGCCGCGAGCCGTCGCGACGATGCAGGGAGCTGAATCGAGACCGCTCGGCCGCGTCGCCAATCGAGCCCTCCGCCAGAGTGTCACCCAACACGGCGGCGGAGCGCAACGGCAGGTTTACTTGCCGGGGACGGGAAGCCAGCCACGTGTCAGCACGTCGTCCAGAGTGCCAAGGATGAGAACCGAGAGCCAGAGCAGGCCGAAGAATACGACAACGCGCTGCAGCGGCGGGCCGCCTTTCAGCTCCATGAAGAACACTCCGATGAGTGCCGCCTTGACTACCGCGATCGTCAGAGCGACCGGCGTCTGCCAGACGCCCAGCGGGACCTCGGACAGCGCGACTGTGGTCAGTGTCAGGACGAGCAGCACCGCGCCCACGACCAGAAGTGTCTTTGGAGCGATCGCCGTCTCGCGCGTCTCAACTCTGCGACTCATCCCTGGGCTCCAAACAGGTACAGCAGCGGCAGCAGGAAGATCCAAACGATGTCCACAAAATGCCAGTAAAGTGCGACGACCTGGATCGGCGCCCGGTGCTCGGAAGTGAAGGCCCCCCGGCGCGCGAGCAGCCAGGTCACCACGACCACGACAACCCCGATTGTGAGGTGGATGGCGTGCAGGCCGGTCATCAGGAAGTAGAACAGGAAGAAGAGCTGGACGGCGGTCGGGTCTGGGCCCGTGTAGGTGAAGACGATGCCGGGCACGAGCCCGTCGCGGTAATGGAGGTACCACTCGAGCCCCTTGAGGCCGAGGAAGACCAGGCCTAGCGGGGCCGTCACGGCGAGCAATCGGCCAAGCCATTTCTGGTCATCGCGCCGCACGCAGTAGACAGCAAACGCCATCGTCACGCTGCTGACGATCAGCACGGCTGTGTTCACGGCTCCAAGGAGCAGGTTCAGATGATGGCTACCCTCCACCCAGCCGGTTGGGTAGTAGAGCCGATAGACCGTGTAGCCCAGGAAGAGGCCGCCGAACAGCATCAGCTCGGTGAGCAGAAAGACCCACATTCCAAAGGTGGCTGTCTCGTTCTGCTGCTCCATCGAGTCGAAGTGAGACGCCAGCCAGATCGAGCGATCCTGTTCGTCGCGGTAGGACGCCCGCTCGAGCTGGGCTCTGCGCGTCAGGGCGGGATCGGCTACCGACGGGCGGGCGGCGGCACGGTCAGCCACGGCGCTCCTCCCGCAACGGGTAGCTGTAGGGCGGCTGGGTGACCACTGGAGTCTCCACGAAGTTGTACTTCGGCGGCGGCGAGGCGGTCTGCCACTCCAGCCCGGTCGCCCCCCAGGGGTTCGGCCCCGCTATGCGGCCGTTGCGAAGCGAGATCAGTAGGTAGATCAGCGGCAGGAAGTAGCCGACCGCCAGGATCGTCGCGCCCGCGGTAGAGAGGACATGATAGACCTGGAACTCCGGCGGATAGGAGGCGTAGCGACGAGGCATGCCGAGATAGCCCATGATGTACTGCGGAAAGAACGTCAGGTTGAAGCCCACAAAGATCGTCAGCGCAGCCAGTCTTGCCCACCCCTCGTGGTACATGCGCCCAGTTATCTTCGGCCACCAGTAGTGGAGCGCCGCCATGTAACCGGTCACCATGCCGCCGACCATGATGTAGTGAAAGTGCGCCACGACGAAGTACGTGTCCGTCAGGTGGACGTCCACAGCCAGCGCGGCCAGGAAGAGCCCCGTCAGACCGCCGATCGTGAACAGTCCGATGAAAGCGAGGGCATACAACAACGGGGTGTGGAACGTAATCGAGCCCCGGTAGAGCGTTGCCGTCCAGTTGAACACCTTGATCGCCGAAGGAATCGCCACGAGATAGCTCAGGATCGAGAACACCAGCGCGGCGTGGACCGACATGCCCGAAACGAACATGTGGTGGCCCCAGACGAGAAACCCGAGCACGGCGATCGCAATGCTCGCGATCGCCACGAAGGAATAGCCGAAGATACGCTGGTGTGAGAACGCGGCGATGACCTCGCTCACAACGCCCATCGCCGGCAGGATCATGATGTAGACGGCCGGGTGGGAGTAGAACCAGAACATGTGCTGGTAGAGCAGCGGGTCCC
>JADZDV010000175.1 GCA_020850915.1 Chloroflexota bacterium
ACTGGTCGTAGGCGAGCAGTTGAGCGAGCACGGCGGCGGCAGCTTCTTGCGGGTTCTCAGCGTCCTCGATACCGAGCAGGTAGACGGACGCGGGGTTCATCAGCACCACACCGCCGTCTGGCTCGGTCGCTACGAGGCCCTCGGCCATGTGTTCGAGGATGGTGTCCCGATGGCGCATCTGGCTCGCGAGCGCAACTTCCTGGCGGCGGATAGCGGCGACCATTGACTCCAGCGAGGTCGCCATAACGGCAAACTCGTCGCGGTGGGGCACGTCGACGGATATAGAGCGCCGGCCAGCAGCTACCGACTCGGCAGCGGCGACGAGTGCCGCGAGCGGACGACGGACGCGGCGCTTGACCTGCCACAGCACGAACGCCCAGCCGATGATGAGAATGAGCGATCCGGCGACCAGCAGCGCGGTCAGGGACTGAACCAGGGCCGTTCCGTTCGCCTCGTCGCGAGCGCGTCGCTCGGCGATCAGCGCGTCAAGTCCCTGATTCGCGGCACGGAAGTCGAGCGCTGAATCGGAGCCCGGGGGCAGCGGGACTTGCGTCGGCAGCGCAGCGCCAGCGTTTCGCTGCTGGATGGCCGGCTCGGCGACCTCTCGGGCCCAGCGGGCGGTCGCTGTCCGCTGGCGATCGAGCAGGAGGCGCACGTCTGGCGTGACGATGTTGCCGGGCAGCGCGTCCACGCGACGATACTCATCCTGCAGGGTGCCGTTCAATCGAGAGATAGTGGAGAGCTGCTCATTGTCGCCGGAGAGATAGGCCTGCAGCGCGATGCTCTGCTCGGTCATGCCGAGCTGCAGGCGGTAGCGGGCGGTGGTCAGCTCGATTGTCGCGGCGGCCGCCTGCCGGAAGGACTCACGCACACTCGCGAGCGCGTAGAGGTTCAGGCCGAGGCCAAGGGTCAAGAGGACCAGCAGGCAGATGAAGGCGCGCTGAAGGAAGCGCGCGATGCTATCGCCTCCTATCCGCCGGACCGAGTCCACCGGCCCCCCGATCTTGAAACAGTTCGGGCATCATATCGTCAGTGGGCTGAAACGTCCCAGGAACGGGCGGGGTGCGCAACGCTGAGCGTATGGAGCTTCACAAAGTTCGTGTGGACTCCCGATCGCAGCGGGATAGCGCCCACCACGACGACAGAGCGCCCGGGCGGGGCCAGACCCTGCCCGATCACGGCGCGCTCGACGGTCTGGAACAGCTCCTCGGTGGTCGCCGCCATCTCACAAACGAAGGCGGTGACTCCCCAGCGGAGGGCGAGCCGGTGCTGGACCGCGCGCAACGGGGTGAACGCGACGACAGGCACGCGGGGACGGTCCTCGGAGAGCAGCTCGGCGGTGCGCCCGGTCCGGGTCCAGCAGACGATCATCTGGACGGATGCAGCCTCGGCGAGAGCGCACGCGGCGCGGGTGACGGCGTGGGCGTTCGTGAGCCTCTCCGGTCGCGACTCCACACGAGGCGCGCGTCGCTCGGCCTCGCGCGCGATGCGGTCCATCATCTCGACCGCATCGACCGGGTACTTCCCGACCGCCGTCTCGCCAGACAGCATGATCGCCTCGGTACCGTCCCAGATGGCGTTGAAGACGTCTGACACCTCGGCCCGGGTTGGCCGCGGCGAGCCGATCATAGACTCCAGCATCTGCGTGGCGGTGATGGATGGGATTCCCTGACGATTCGCCCGGTGGATGATCCGCTTCTGGTGTGCTGGGACCAGCTCCGGCGGAAGCTCCACGCCGAGATCCCCGCGCGCCACCATGACGCCATCGCTCACCTCGAGGATCTCGTCAAGCACCTGGAGCGCCTCGGGTTTCTCGATCTTCGAGATGATCGGCGCCCGCGATCCCAGGCTGTCAAGCAGCGCGCGGGCGTCGCGGACGTCCTGCGCGCTGCGCACGAAGCTCAGTCCGACGAAGTCTACTCCCTCGCGCACGCCGAAAGCGATGTCGGAACGGTCCTTTTCCGTCAGGGCGGGTGAGGAGATGGCGACGCCCGGCAGGTTGATGCCCTTGTGCTCAGCGAGCAGCCCGCCGTGCTCGACGACCGCCAGCACTTCGCGCGATTCGACGCCGGTCACGCGCAGACGAAGGCGTCCGTCGTCCAGCAGGATCGGGTCGCCCGGTTTCACGTCGTCTGGCAGCGCTGAGTAGGTGGTGGAGATTCGCTCCGCGGTCCCCGCGACCGGCTCGGTCGTGATGATGATTCGGGCGCCATCGGCGAGCTCGACCGGTCCGCCACCGGCCAGCGCCCCGATCCTGATCTTGGGGCCCTGTGCGTCCATCAGGATGCCGACGTCCCGTCCAACCCGCTCCGCCGCTGCGCGCGCCTGCCTGATGCGCTCGCCGTGAACCTCCTGGGTGCCGTGCGAGAAGTTCAGGCGGAAGACGTCCACGCCAGCGCGGACGAGCGCCTCGACACTTCCCTGGTCCGGCGTGGCGGGTCCGAGGGTCGCCACGATCTTCGTCCGGCGCGCCGGCAGCGTCATGACGGTCATAACGGTCGGAGCACGACGCGGGCCGGCGCGCCGTCCGAGCCGCGCAGCTTGAGCGGCAGGCAGACGAGGTCGTAACGACCGGCCGGAACGCGCCGCAGGTCGAGTCCCTCCAGGATCACGACACCTGCCTCCAGGAGCGCCAGGTGCACCTCCGGCACGGCGACGCCGTACGGCTCGACCGAGAGATAGTCGATGCCGACGAGCCTCGCCCCAGCGTCTACGAGCCAGCGGGCGAGCGCCGGCTCGAGGGCCGTGAAGTCCGTGCGGAAGGTTGGACCGTCCCAGAGCGCGGAGTTGCGGGTCTTGAACAGCACGCGCTCGGAGCGCGGGGCCAGATCCGCGGCGAGGGCCTCTGCTATGCCTATGTTGCCCTTCGTGGCGACTTCGACCACCTGACAGGGGCCGAGCATGGCGTCGATTGGCAGCGACTCCGCGCCGGCCGCGCCGGGGATGAAATGCACCGGCGCGTCGACGTGCGTGCCCGCGTGGACGCCGAGACTCAGCTCGCTGACGCGGGCGCCATCTGGATCGTACGTCTTGACGGCACGGAGGCAGGGCCCGGGCTCGCCATCCCAGGTCGGAATGTCGGGGCGCAGCTCAACACTGACGTCATAAGCCTCGCTCGTCGCCACGTTGCCTCCTGGGCTTGATTCTAGCGCGGCGTGGCGCTCTGCCAGCCGATGGCCTGCCTGGCTTCGCATACAATCTGACCGGATGGGCGTCTCTGGTGGGACCGCCCTCGACTTGGCCGGGAGCGACTGGATGGACGACGAAACCACCGATATGGAGATGGTCACCTCCCAGATGCGGGAGGTGATGCGGCGCTGGGTTGACGATCCGAACAACGAGGCGCTGAAGGCGCGCTACAAGCGCCTCCAGGCCGACTACCAGCGCCTGTTCCTCGATCAGAAAAAGGGCACCGCCTCGGCGAACGGCTGACTGAGCGGACCACCCGGAGCCTCCGATCGAGCGGGGTTGGGGACATTGCGCGGCACGGCCGGGAAGAGCCGGTCGCAACGTTGGACGCGAAAGGACCGAGATGGCAGAGCAGTTGACCGCCGACGAGCTGATGGCAGCGTTCATCAAGGAGCGCGGCGACATCTTCAGCGAGTTCGCAATGATGTCCCGCGAGATCCCGGAGGCGGTGGATGCAATCCGTCGTGGTTCCGGCTACGTGCACTTCTACGAAGGGCAGACGACCGAGGACCAGGTGCTCTCGGGGCCGATGCGCGAGCTGATCGCGCTGTGCCAGCTCTGCGCCAAGAACGACGATCGATTTGCTCCAAACCACGTTCGTCGACTCTATCGCTTTGGCATCACGAACCGGGTGATGCTGGATGCCGCGCTTGGGATCGGGGCGATCGTCGGCTGGTCCACAGTTGCCCACGTGGCGCAGGCGATCGAGAACGCCAATAGCCGAGACTATCCGTTCGGCGAATTCCCGGAGGAGGGTGAGCCCAAGACGTTGACGCCGTTCCCGGAGCTTGAGCAGGGACGCGGGCCCTCCGGGCGAGCGGACACGATTCTCGAGACGGAGGAGTGGAAGTACGTCGCGGCGATCGACCCAATGCTGGCTGAGCGCGCGGCGGGATTCGTCGACCTCGCGCTCGCCGTGACGCCGAGCGCGGGCGACCAGCTCGGCCCGGGCCCCCGCGAGCTGGTGGCGATCGCGGCGCTGTGCTACCGCGGCGAGGTGGAGCTCGCGGCGCAGCACATCCGACGCGCGTACGCGCTGGGAATGACGAAGAAGCAGGTGCTGGAAGCCATCTCCTGCGTCCTGCCGATGACCGGCGCCGTCACGGTCCAGATTGGCGCCCGGGCGATGATGCTGGCAGACAGAGACAAATAGCCGATCGCGTCAGCCGCGCTGTGTCCGGGCCGACAGACGGGGCGCGGGTTGCTCGCTAACATGGCCAATCAGTAGAGGCGAGCATCCCGGGCCGCGGCCCGAGCTATTGGAGCGCTCCATGCCGGTTCTCCTTCAGCGTTCACTGGTAATCCTCGTCGTGCTGACCTTCGTCGTCGTCAGTCCGGCGCCCGCGGCGCAGGACCAGTCGGCAGCGTCATCCTCGGCGGTGGTCTATCCCTCAAGCGTCGTCCTGCGAGAGTCCGACCTGCCGCCCGGTTTCGCCGTGGAACCAGGCGGCGAGTCACGGCTGGCGCTCGCTGACGGCGGGGAGAAGCTGACCCGGGCTTTTCGGCGTGACCAGAGCTACGGTGGCGTCACCATGGTCCGCAACACGGTCTGGAGTTTTCCGGTCGTCGAAGCCGCCTCGGACGTCATGCGTGATCTGCCGGACCTCTTGGCCGGCCAGGGATTCGCGGCGGTGGATGGACCGCGGATCGGCG
>JADZDV010000176.1 GCA_020850915.1 Chloroflexota bacterium
ATCTCTCGATACCGACCATATCCCCAGCGATGGAGACGGTTGGTCTCATCCCCAGGCGGGATCATGTCCTCTGGAATCGGCAGATCCCCGCTGGACTGGAGCGTGCGAGCGGCATCCATATACCGCCGAAAGTCATCTGCGTCAGGGTTCTTGAAGAATCGCCCTTCATGAGTCGGTTTACACGCTGCGCAATGAAACTCTATCGCCCACAACCGGTGAGTCAGCGGACCACGCTCAGCCACCGGGTATTTGAATGGGCGCTGGCAGCCACGGAACTCCATGACAGAGCGGGTCGCCGGCCCTTCCTTGTGAACGTTACCGCCACAGTATGGGCAGGGCGCCGGAGCGTCGCGTGTCGGCTGGTAGTTAAGCTCGACCAATCGCGTGCAGCTCGAGCACGCGAGAACGTGCTTGGGGTGACGGGTGGCTTCTGCCACGAGGAAGCCAGGGAACAAGTCATTGACGGTATCGCATGCAGGACATGGCTGTGTCTTAACCCAGAGGAAGTACTTGACGTCGGCTTCCCCACCGCACTTGGTGCAGGCAGTTCGATAAAATTTGCCGATCTGAGTTGCGACGTCCGCGGTCACCGCGTCTACAGCAGCAGTAAAAGCGGCGTCATCGAGCTCCCCTAGCTCCTGACGAACGAGCCAGTACGCCATGGGATTGATATCCACGCCGATAACATGGAATCCCAGACGGTTTGCCTCGATGAGAGAAGTCCCACCGCCCATGAAAGGGTCGGCGATGACACCTGTATACCGGTGAGCCTTGAAGTAGGCACCATCCAGTCCATCGCCACCATTGAATTCGGCCAGGAGCAAATTACGAAAGAGCGTGCCGGGTCGGCGAGCGAACCACTTGTGCACGCCGATCACCGGTCTGTAGCTCTGCTGAATCTGCTTTTCGCGCAGCGCGAGACTCGCTGTAAAGCTTATGTCGAACTGATCCTCGAGGGGCATTCGGGCTCCGCTTTTGGCCGTGATGCTGCGCCGATCATGTGATTGTAGTAAGCGTTCAGCCCGGGGACCAAGGGCGGCCCGATGATGGGAGCGGAGTCGGGTTGTGAGGGGGCCGTGACGCTGGAGCGAGCGACAGCCCGGTAGACTTGCGAGATGGACGACCGCGGGGCTGAACGCTGACGCACTTTGAGTCTAGCGGCCGCGGCGATGGACTGGCGGTCTGTCAGCCTAGCGTCTGAGGTTTGGAAGATGGCGCCATCCGCTCGTGTCGGTGCCGCTCGCCTTCCAGCACTGCCACGGCTCAGTGCGTGTGCTGCGCGTCCGGGACTCTGATGCTGCCGTCGGCTTCGACGAGCTGCAGGCCCAGCACCCGGGCGGCACGCTCGACCAGGTTGGAGGGGAAGGCCGGGGCGCCCATGAAGGCGAGTCCGCCGCCGCTCGTCTCACAGATCTCGCCGGCTGGCTCGAAGCCCGCCTTGAGAATGCCGCGGCGGGAGGCCTCGTTGCCCGGCATGTGGCTGATCCAGAAGAGGCTGGCGTCCGCCTCGGTCGCGATGATGTGCGCCAGCAGGGCCGGGTACAGGCCACGCCCGCGAAAGTCCCGCAGCGTCACGAAATCCCAGAGGTAGCGGTCCTCGGGCGGCACCCACAACCAGATGTCCAGCCCACCGATGTGGGCCGTCCGACGCGCCGACCAGCCGTACGTGGCGGGCCGATCATCGACGTACGCGAGATAGACCCGGTGCTCCTCGTCCAGCCGCCGCTGGACTTCGGCCACCTCCAGATCCGCCAGGCGGGCGATCAGGGCCGGGTCTGGCGAGTGATCGACGCGCAACGAGTCGGCGGACGCTCCAGGGGCGAAGGTGGGTGAGGTGGCGCGCCGCCAGCCGTAAAACGGCCCGGCCGGTCGCGGCAAGACAGCGCCCTGATGGAGATGCTCGTTCCTGATGGGATCCCCTCTCGATGTCGAGTATAGGCAACACGCCGACAGGACGGGAAAAACGAGGGAGCGTCCGACCTATCTTATTGCAGTCAGTTGCAACACGTCACGCGAGCCGCTGCCCGGCGGCCAGAGCGGCAGCTCCGAGCGCCTCGGCATAGCCGCGGAGCGCCGCCGTCTCCAGGCGGACGCGGGCGGCCGGACGCTTGAAGGCGAGCTGGCGCGCCAGGCTGAAGGCCGGTTCGAGCAGCCTCGGCCCGATCCGCGAGGCGCCGCCGCCGACGACGATCGACTCGGGATTGAAGAGGTTGATCAGGCCGGCCAGCCCCAGACCGAGGTAGCGGCCAGCCCGCGCGATGACCTCCCTCGCCGCCTCATCCCCCGCTTCGGCCGCCTCGGCCACGTCGCGCGCATCCAGCTCCTCGCGCGCGGCGATCTCGCGCAGCCGGGCCGAGCGACCATCTGCCGCGGCCTCGCGCGCCATCCGACCGATCGCCGTGCCGGAGGCCACCGCCTCCAGGCAGCCGCGCATGCCGCAGCCGCAGGGGGGGCCTTCGGCGTCCACGATCATGTGGCCGATCTCGCCGGCCGTGCCGTCGGCGCCGCGGTACAGGCGCCCGTCCAGGATCAGGCCGCCCCCGATCCCGGTACTGACCGTCATGTAGATCATGTGGCGCGTGCCCCGGCCGGCCCCGAGCCTCCACTCGCCCACCGCCGCGCAGTTGGCGTCGTTCTCCAGCACGGTCGGCAGCCCGGTCAGCTCCCGCAACCGGGCCGCGAGCGGCACCTCCTGCCAGCCGGGCAGGTTCGGCGGCTCCAGCAGGATGCCGTGCTCGAAATCGGTCGGGCCGGCGGCCGAGACGCCGAGCGCCTTGATCGTCGCGGGGTCCAGTCGGCTCTGCTTGATGGCCGCGCGGAGTGACTCGACCATCCGACCGATCACGGCCGACTCGCCGGTCCCCGCCTCTGTTGGCCGTCGGTCCTCGCCCAGAACCCCGCCATCGCCGTCCGAGACGATTGAAAGGATCTTCGTCCCGCCGAGATCTATCGCCGCGTACCGGGCGTCCAACGCGGCGCCCGCGCCAGCACTCGCCTCCGTCATCTCTCTCCCTCCAGACCGGCTGCCTCAGGCATGGACGCCGCGGCTCGACCGGCCGCGCGCCTCTTCCGCCGTGGCCCCACCAGCTCCTCGACGCCCTGCTCGCCGGCGACGATCACGCGGTCCACTAGCTGCACGAACAGGCCATGCTCGACGACCCCGACGATCGACTTGATCCGCGCCGCCAACCTGGCCGGATCTGCCAGCGACTGAAAGCGACAGTCCAGGACGTAGTGGCCTTCGTCCGTGACAAACGGTTGGCCTTCCGCCAGCCGCTGTCGCGGCTCGGCACCCAGGCGAGCCAGCTCGGCAGCCGTCTGGCGCCAGCC
The DNA here is from genome assembly GCA_020850915.1 of Chloroflexota bacterium. The sequence goes on from JADZDV010000176.1 coordinate 3,331, forward strand.
GAAGCGCACCACCTCCACCGGGACCGGCGTCCGCTCGCCCAGCCGCGTCACGAGCTTGCTGTCGTCCACGATCAAGACGACCCGGTCGCTCGATGCGGCGACCTGCTTCTCCCGCAACAGGGCGCCGCCACGCCCCTTGAGCACGTTCAGCGTCGCTCGGTCCACCTCGTCCGCGCCGTCCACCGTCACCAGGGGCCGGGCCTCCGGGCTCAGCTCGGCCGTCTGGATGCCGAGCCCGCGAGCCAGCTCATCGGAACGTCGAGAGGTCGGGACGCCGACGATCCGGAGCCCGTCGGCCACCCGCCGCCCCAGCTCCTGGAGGAAGATCTCGGCTGTAGAGCCGCTGCCCAGACCCACAATGTCGCCGTCCCGGACGTACTCGAGGGCGCGCCGGGCGGCCGCGCGCTTGAGCTCGTCTACCGCCCTCACGGCATGCCGCGGCGTCCACGCGGCCGGCCGCTCGCCGCCGCGGCATCCACCAGCCAGCAAACGTCCGAGCGCGCTCGCAGGAGCTGCGCCGGGTATCGCTCCGGCGCATCCGGTCCGTGCAGCACCTCGTCCAGCGCTTCCGCCTTGTCTGGGCCCGCGACGAGCACGGCGATGGTCCGCGCCTTCAGGATCAGCGGCGCGGTGAACGTCAGGCGCGTGGTGCCCTCACGCCGCGCGTCCGTTACTGCCACCAGGCGTTCCGTCTCCGCGATCAGCCTGGAGCCGGGCAGCAGCGAGGCCGTGTGGCCGTCAGCTCCCAGACCCAGGAGCACCAGGTCCAGAGCCGGCACGCCGGACGGCCAGGCCGGCACGACGCGGCGGATCTCAGCCTCGTACTCGGAGGCCGCTGCTGCCAGATCGTCTGCCTCGCCACGCATGCGGTGCACCTGACCTCCCGGGACTGGGACCCTCGAGAGCAGCGCCTCGCTGGCCATTCGGTAGTTGCTGCGCTCGTCCTCCGGCGGCACGCAGCGCTCGTCACCCCAGAAGACCTCCAGCCGGGACCAGCCAATCGCCTCGCGGAACGGCGGCTCGGCCAGGAGCTGGAGCATCGCGCGGGGCGTCGAACCGCCGGACAGCGCTACGGAGCACGTTCCCCGCGCGCGAACGGCCACGGCGGCCGCGTTCTGGAACAGCTCCGCCGCGGCCCGGGCAAGTGAAGCCGGGTCGGGATAGACCTGGAGCTGGCCTGCCGGTGGCCGCCCGCTCATCGCGCGGCGTTGAGCGTTGCCAGCGGGGCCAGGGCCGCCACGGCCTCGGTATAGATCCGGTCGCGCCCCTGGTCGGTGAGCTGGCCCACGAGGACGTCCACCGGCTCGCGGTCCGGCGAGCAGACGTCCGCCACGCGCTGGCCGTCGTTCGTCTCGACCATCGTGCAGACGCTGCCGTTCTCGCGCGCCACGCGATACCGCGTGCGGTCGGCGTCGATCAGCAGGGAGTGGAGCAGTCCGCCGGAGCCTGCCGGCCGGATGTCGATCGTCACGTTGCGCGCGCCGGTGTGGGCCACGAGCTGGATCGGCGCCCGGCGCGAGAGGCTGCCCTGCCGCGGCGGCTGCCACAGCTCCCAGCCGAGCCGGCTCACAAACCAGCCAGCGAGCAGCAGCGGCTCTGGCAGGCTACCGCCGTGCTCGACCGCCAGCGTCCGTACGCTCGACAGGTTGGCGCGGTCGGCCGGCGCGTCGAACAGCCGCGCGGCGAGGAGCCGCCACCCGTAGATGCGCGACCAGCTCAGATCGGCGAACGAGACGACGCTCTGCTTCTCCGCCGCGTGGCGATCGAGGGAGAAGATGAACCCCAGCGGATCGCTGGCTGTGGCGGAGTCGACGACGATCCGATCGGCGAGGTCTACGATGCGGCTGAACAGCGTGGACTCGAGGTCCGGCGCCTGCAGCCAGTAGGCGGACGTCGGCAAGCCGGGCATCAGGAGCGCCGAGGCGGTGCTCACCACTCGGTTGAGCTGGCTGGGGCGCCCGCTGAGCCAGATGCACTCCCAGCGCGGGCCGGCCGAAACGTGGGCGGCGGCGTCCGCGCCGTCGAGATCCACGACGATCGCCCGCAGGGGATGCAGCGTGGCCACCCGCTCCACCAGCTCCTGCACGCCGCTCTGGCCAACCAGCACCAGGTTGAGCCTGATGGCCCGGGACGCGGGGTCTGCCAGTCGCACCGCCGCCTCGACGGCCCGGGCATCGAGCGGCACCGCGGCGGTCTCGTCGAGTACCGATCTTCCGTCTGTCTGCATGTGGGCCCTCTCAACCGATGCTACAGTCTCGCCCAGCTCCGTCCCTCCCGAGCGAGCAGGTCGTTCGCGGCCCTCGGACCGTACGTCCCAGCAGGGTAGTTGGGAAAGTCTGGCGGGGGCAAGTGCTGCCAGGCCTCCAGAATCGACGTGATGAACGCCCACTGGGCCTCGGTCTCGTCGCGACGGGTGAAGAGCGTCGGGTCGCCCTGAATGGCGTCCAGCAGGAGCCGCTCGTAGGCGTCTGCCGCCTGACGGCCAAAGGCTGAGCCAAAGCCAAAGTCCATCCGCACGGAGCTGATGTGCATCCCCGGCCCGGGCACCTTCGCGCCGAACCGCAGGGCGATCCCCTCGTCAGGCTGTAAGCGGAGCACCAGCAGGTTGGCGTCCAGCCCGCCGGCGTCAGCCTGGCGGAACAGCAGCTCCGGCGCCTTCTTGAACTGGATCGCCACTTCCGTCGAGCGCTTGGGGAGCCGCTTGCCGTGGCGCAGGTAGAACGGCACGCCGGCCCAGCGCCAGTTGTCCACCAGCACCTTCAGCGCTACGTACGTCTCGGTGTTCGAGTCTGGCGAGACGCGCGGCTCGTCGCGGTAGGCCGGCGCTTCGATGCCGCCGATCGCGCCGGCGCCGTACTGGCCACGCACCGTTCGGCGCGAGACTTCGGCGGTCGTGAGCGGATGGATCGCTCGCAGCACCTTGACCTTCTCATCGCGGATGGCGCGCGCCTCCAGCTCGATCGGCGGCTCCATCGCCACCAGCGCCAGGACCTGGAGCATGTGGTTGGCCACCATATCCCGCAACGCGCCCGTCTCCTCGTAGTACGGCCCGCGGTTCTCTACGCCCAGCGTCTCCGTGACGGAGATCTGGACGTTGTCCACATGCTCGCGGTTCCACACAGACTCGAAGATGCTGTTCGCGAAGCGGAACGCCAGGATGTTCTGAACGGTCTCCTTCCCGAGGTAGTGGTCGATCCGGTAGACCTGGTCCTCACCAAAGACCTGCCCGACCCTGTCGTTCAGCTCCCGAGCCGATGTCAGGTCGTGCCCGAACGGCTTCTCGACGATCAGCCGCGTCCAGCCGTTCTCCGCTCGCCCATCCCGGTCCACCAGCCCGGCCGCGCCCAGCCGCTCCAGGACCACCGGGAAGTCGCTCGGCGCCGTCGCCAGGTCGAAGATGCGGTTGCCCCGCGTCCCGCGCTCGCGGTCGATCTCCTGGCAGACCTCCCGCAGGCGCTCGTAACCGGCTGGGTCGTCAAAGGTGGACTGGACGTAGCGAATCCCCTGGCCGAAGTGCTCGGCGAACGACGACTGGTACGGCTCAGCCGTGAACGTCTGGATCGCCTGCAGCATGTCCGCGCGGAACTCATCGTCGGACTTTGGCCGACGGGCAAAGCCTACCACGGCCGTGCCGATCGGCAGCCGCTGGTCCACGGCGAGGTTGTACAGCGCGGGCAGGAGCTTGCGGTGCGTCAGGTCGCCGGTCGCGCCGAAGATGACGATGATGCACGGCTCCGCGGCCAGCTCAGCCTGCAAGCCCTCGCGTAATGGGTTGTCCAGCGCCAGACCAACGCTCATGCACGCTCACTCTTGATGGCATGGCCCCCAAACTCGTTGCGCAGGGCGGCGATGACCTGCGCGCTGAACGACTCCTTCTGGCGCGAGTGGAAACGCTCCATCAGGGAGAGCGTGATCACCGGCGCGGGCACGTCCTCGTTCATCGCCTCGAGAATGGTCCAGCGACCCTCACCTGAATCGTCCACGTAGCCGCGCACGCCGTCAAGCTTTGGGTCCCTGGCGAACGCTCGCTCGGCCAGCTCGCAGAGCCAGGAGCGGACCACACTGCCCTGATTCCAGACGTGGGCAACCTTGTACAGGTCAACGTCGAACTGCGACGACTTCAGAATCTCGAAGCCCTCGCCGTACGCCTGGAGCATGCCGTACTCGATGCCGTTGTGGACCATCTTCGTGAAGTGGCCGGCGCCCACAGGGCCGCAGTGGAGGTACCCGTCGGGCGGGGCCAGCGTGGCAAAGGCCGGCTCGAGCCGCTCGTACACCTCGCGCGGGCCGCCGATCATCAGGCAGTAGCCGTTCTGCAGCCCCCAGATGCCTCCGCTGGTGCCCTCGTCCACGAAGCTGATGCCGCGCGGCTCCAGCTCCGCCGCGCGGCGCAGGGTGTCGCGAAAGTAGGAGTTGCCGCCGTCCACGATCGTGTCGCCCGGCTCCAGCAGCTCCGCGACTTCCTGGATGATCTCGTCCGTGACCCGGCCGGATGGCACCATGACCCAGACGGCGCGCGGCGCGCGGAGCTGGGTCACCAGCTCCTTGATGGAGGCCACCGCGGTCACGTTGGGCTCCTCGCCGGCCAGGCGCTGGGCGGTTGCCGTTGTCCGGTTCCAGGCGATCACCTCATGCCCGCCCCGCGCCAGGCGGGTGGCCATGTTGTAGCCCATGCGGCCGAGGCCGGCGAATCCAAGTCTCATCCTTCGTCCTTTCTCATCGCTCGAGGCGAGTCCTCCCCACGACGCGCGCCTCTGCTCCCTGTCTGTGTCCCGCCGGGTCCCGTTACCGCGAACGCCCCCGCTCGACCGCCTGCCGCAGCCGCCCAACGCCGGCCACGACGTCCGCCCCGAGGTTGAAGCGGATCACGCGCCGTCCATGGTCGGCGAGCGACCGCAGGTCGCCCAGCGCCTGCGCCTGAATGAGCGTGCCAAACGTGTAAGGCTGGCCCGGGATCGCCAGGTCCTCGTCTACGTCCGACACGAGCTGAATGAACAGGCCGCTGTTCGGCCCACCCTTGTGGAGCTGCCCTGTGGAGTGCAGGAAGCGTGGCCCGTAACCGAGGGTTGTGGCCAGGTGCGTGCGCTCGCGAAGGCTGACGCGCAGGTCCGCCAGCGCCGCGTCTGAGGCGGCGGTTGGCGGCACGTAGGCCATGATCGCCACGTAGTCGCCGGGGTTGCCCTGCTCCAGGAAGCTGCCGATCGCCTCGACGTCGGCCGACGTGACCGTCGGCAACGCGCCGCTGCGCTCCAGCTCCGCCAGGACCGCGCGCGTATTGTCCTTGCTCTCCTGGACGTTCGGCTGGTCAAAGGGGTTGATCCCGAGCAGCGCGCCGGCCACGGCCGTAGCAAACTCCCAGCGGAAGAACTCCGCCCCAAGCGCCTGCTTGTCCGGCAGCTCGAGGCGAATGACCGGGTGGCCCGCTTGCTCCAGGGTCTTCAGGGTCCATGACAGCTCCCGGTCGACGTCCCCAGCCACCAGCGGCGCCACGAAGACGCGGTCGCCGCCGTACACCTCCGGATCGCCCAGCGGCTCCTCCGCCACCGGGACCAGGCCGCGCCCCTGCTTGCCCGTGCTCTCCGCCAGGAGCTGCTCCGCCCAGAGCCCGAAGCTGGCGATGGACGGCGAGGGCAGGATCGTCACCTTGTCCCTCCCCTGGAGCGCGAACCGACCGAGCGCCAGGCCGAGCGCGAGACCGGGGTTCCTGGCCGCCTCCCCCTCGCGGCAGGCGGCCATCATGCCGCGCGCGTCGGAGAGGTGACGATTGAGGTCCATGCCGATGAGCGCGGCCGGGACGAGACCAAAGTAGGTCAGGGCCGAATAGCGCCCGCCGACGTCCGGCGGCGTGGAGAAGATCTTACGGACGGTTCGTTCTGTGGCCAGCTTCTCCAGCGCCGTACCGGGGTCGGTCAGCACCACGAAGTACTGGCCGGCCCGGTCGTGCATGATCAGCCGCATCTGGCGGTAGAAGTACTCGAAGAACGAGGCGCTCTCGGTCGTCGTGCCCGACTTGGAGGAGACGACGAAGAGAGTGTACGGCCGCTGCGAGCCCCGCCACAGCTCGCGAATGGCGTCCGGCGAGGTTGTGTCGATGACTCTCAGCTCGGGGAACGTTGGACGCGAGCCGAAGGTCTGGCGCAGCACTTCCGGGCAGAGGCTGCTGCCGCCCATGCCGAGCAGGTAGGCGTGCTCGCAGCCGTAGGCGCGGACGGCGGTGGCCAGGCTGTGCAGCTCGTCGATACGACCCACCCTCTCGTCCGCGATGGTGAGCCAGCCGAGGGCGTCCACGATCTGCCGCTGGACCGCCGGGTCGTCCGACCAGACCGAGGCGTCCTTCCGCCAGATCCGCGCGACCAGGTCGGCCGGCTCGGCGCCGCCCGCTGGGGGGAGCGTCTGACTCATTGGAGTGCACCTCCTGGGACGACCGGACTCGAGACCAGAGGAGACATCTGCTCGTGCTCGCTCACGCCTTACGCGCCGGCCCGCGCGCCGGCCAGGTCGGCTCGCTTGCGGGCAACGCCGGCCAGCAGGTCGTCGAACGACGTTGCGAAGGCGGCCAGACCGTCCGCCTGCAGCTTTGCCGTCACGGCGTCGAGGTCGATGCCGAGGGCGGCCAGGCGGCGAAGCTGCTCGGCGGCCTCGTCCACGTCCCGCGTGACGGTGACCGCGGGCTGGCCGTGATCGCGGAATGCGTCGATGGTGTGCGGCGGCATCGTGTTCACCGTGTCCGGCCCGATCAGCGTGTCCACGTACAGCACGTCCGAGTACTTCGGGTTCTTCGTACCGGTGCTGCCCCAGAGCAGGCGCTGTGGCATAGCGCCCCGGGCCGCCAGCGCGGCCCAGCCCGGCTCGGCCAGGATCTGCCGGAATCGCTTGTACGCCAGCTTCGCGTTGGCCACGGCGGCTTTCCCGAGCAGGTCAGCCGCCTCGGTGCGCCCGGCCTGGACCAGCTTCTCAAGCTGCCCGTCGACGGCCGTATCAACCCGGCTCACGAACAAGCTCGCCACCGAGGCGACCCGATCTAGCGACCGGCCGGCGGCCTGCGCCTTTTCCAGCCCGCGCAGGTACGCCCGCGCGATCTGCTCGTAGTTCTCCACCGAGAACAGCAGCGTGACGTTGATGTTCACCCCTTCGGCGGTGAGCTGCTCGAACGCCGCGACGCCCTCGTTCGTGCCGGGCACCTTGATCATGACGTTCTCGCGGCCAACCATGTCGAAGAGGCGGTGCGCTTCCTTGACGGTGCCAGCCGTGTCCGGGCCGAGGGACGGAGCCACCTCCAGGCTCACGTAGCCGTCGCGCCGATGGGTCCCCTCGAAGACCGGCCGCAGCAGGTCCGCGACCGCCCGGATATCGTCGGTAGCGAGCGCCTCGTAGATCTCCTCAGTCGACGTCCCCTCACGGAGCAGCGCGTTGAGCTGATCGTCGTACCGACCACTGCCGCCAATCGCCTTCTCGAAGATGGTGGGGTTGGAGGTCAGGCCGGTGATCTCGCCAGCCTCGATCAGGCTGGCCAGCTCGCCAGACTGGAGCATTCCGCGCTCCACATTGTCCATCCAGGGGCTCTGGCCAAGCACGACCAGTTGTGCCAGCTTGCTGTTCGTCATCGAATGCTCCTTTAAACGTGCTCTGTCAGGCGTTGGCCTGGCCAACTGGATTGGAGGCGGGACATCGCGTCGCCGGCCCCTCGGTGCACGGCACGGTGCCTCGCCGCGGCGCGCGGCTTACGGCGCGGTCACGTTCGTCTGGTCCGGCGTCACGCGTCCGGTCGCTCCGCTACCCTGCCGGGTCAGTTGCAGAGCGCGTTCCGCGACGGCCTCGGCGGTGAGTCCCAGCGCAGCGAGCGCCTGCTCGCCGGGCGCCGAGACGCCAAAGCGGTCCAGTCCCAGCACGTCCCCGTCGAGCCCGCCGTAACGATACCAGCCCCACGTGACGCCCGCCTCGACGGCTAGCCGCGGCACGCTGCCGTCGCGCGGGATCACCGACTCCTGGTACTCCGGCGGTTGGCGGTCGAACAGCTCCCAGCTTGGCATACTGACGACCCGCGCCCGGACGCCCTGGCGTGCGAGCATCTCGCGCGCCTCGAGGGCCAGGTGCACCTGCGAGCCGGTCGAGATGATCGCCACGTCCGGCGTGCCGCCGTCGGCCTCAGCCAGGATGTAGGCGCCGCGGGCCACGTTCTCGATCGCCTGCCGCGTGCTCTGCGCCAGCGTGGGGATCTTCTCGCGCGTGAGGACCAGGGCGACCGGGCCGTGCTGCTCCTGGAGCGCCGCTGCCCAGGCGCCAGCCGTCTCCGTGGCATCGGCCGGCCGGATCACGACCAGGTTCGGCATCGCGCGCAACGCCGTGAGGTGCTCCACGGGCTGATGGGTTGGACCGTCCTCGCCGAGGCCGATGCTGTCGTGAGTGAAGATGTAGATCGACCGCGCCTCGGAGAGCGCCGCGATCCGGATGGCCGGGCGGCAGTAGTCCGAGAAGACCAGGAACGTCGCACCGTAGGGACGGACCCCCCCGTGGAGCGCCATCCCGTTCAGGGCCGCGCCCATCGCGTGTTCACGAATGCCGAAGCGGAACGTCCGCCCGGTAGGGTTGTCCGCCGAGAAGGTACCGAACTTCTCGAGGTTGGTGTCCGTGGAAGGCGCCAGGTCCGCCGAGCCGCCGACCAGGAACGGGAGCGTCGGCGCCAGCGCGTTGAGCACCTTGCCGGAGGCGCTACGGGTTGCGACGGCGCCAGCCTCGGCGGCGAACGACGGCAGAACCTCCTGCCAGCCGGCTGGCAGCTCGCCGCGCAGCGCCAGCTCGAGCTGCGCGGCCAGGTCCGGGAACGCCGCGCGGTAGGCCTCGAAGCGCTGCTGCCACTCGGCCTGCGCCGCCCTGCCTCGACCCACCGCCTCACGGAAGTGCCGCAACGCCTCGTCCGGCACGTAGAAGTCCGGCTGGGTGGGCCAGCCGAGGTTCTCCTTGGTGAGCCGCACTTCCTCGACACCCAGCGGGCTGCCGTGCGCGGCGGCCGTGTTGCGCTTGTTCGGGCTGCCCTCGGCGATAATCGTGCGGGCCCGGACAAGCGACGGCCGCTCGGTCTCCGCCTGCGCGGCGCGAACCGCCGCCTCCACCAGCACCAGGTCGTTGCCGTCCACCGCCTGGACGTGCCAGCCGGCGGCCTCGAATCGCCTGGAGACATCCTCTTCGAACACGCCGGTCGTGGTGCCCTCGATAGTAATGTGGTTGTCGTCGTAGATGTAGATGAGCTTCCCGAGCTTCAGCGTGCCGGCCAGCGAGGCCGCCTCATAGGAGATGCCCTCCATCAGGTCGCCGTCGCTGCAGAGGGCGTAGGTGTAGTGGTTGACGACCTCGTGGCCCGGCCGGTTGAAGGTCGCCGCCAGGAAGCGCTCGGCGATCGCCATGCCAACGCCGGTCGCGAAGCCCTGGCCGAGCGGCCCGGTCGTCGTCTCCACGCCCGGCGTGAGGTTGTGCTCCGGATGGCCTGGCGTGCGGCTGTTGAGCTGCCGGAACCGCTTCAGCTCCTCGAGCGGCAGGTCGTAGCCGGTCAGGTAGAGCAGGCTGTACAGCAGCATCGAGCCGTGGCCGGCCGAGAGGACGAAGCGGTCGCGGTCCGGCCAGCCTGGGTCGGTCGGGTTGTGCTTGAGGAAACGTGTCCAGAGCACGTACGCCATCGGCGCCGCGCCCATCGGCAGACCGGGGTGGCCGGAGTTGGCCTTCTGCACCGCGTCCATCGACAGGGTGCGGATGGTGTTGATGCTGAGAGCGTCGAGCGCCTGATCGAGAACCGCCACAGAGCCTCCCAGGGTCGGCGAGCCGGCACAGAGACGGACCGATCGCCGCCTGTCTCATTCGATGGTGAGAAGGCGGCCTCTCGACGCCGCCCGTCAGAGCGTTGTTTAGGAGGAACGGTACCATTTCATGACCGGTCCGGGACATAAACCGCCGGACGTCACCGGTCCCCACCGGCACGCTGCCCGGCACGACGCCGTGCAGCCGTTCCTGCACCTGCTACACGCGGCGAAGCTCTCGGTGTGCCTTGCGTGGGCGACGTCGCCGGTTTGGGAGCGAGCTCAGCCGCCCGCGGGGTGGGGTGCCGGATTCGGGACCAGCACCGGCGCGATGCCGGTTCGATCGATGGAGAACAACACCACGCTGGTGCCGGACGGGCAGCACAGCGGGTCCTCCGGCTTATAGCGCCGATAGCTGGCGGTGATGACGTCGGGACCGAAGAACCCGATCACCTCGCCCGCGCCGTCGGTGCGCGAGTCCATCGGGTCGGGCGAGATGGTGCCCGCGAACACACCGTGGACGAAGACGAACTCCTGAAAGCCGAGCGGTCGGCACATGCCGTCGTAGCCTGACAGCGCCTTGACGGCAACGACGCCCCAGCCCGCCCGGTAGCTGCTGTAGAGCGTCCAGCCGGCCGCTGCCAGGATCCGGTCCTCGGTCGTCTCCGGCGGCCGCTGCGAGGCCAGACAGCGCGGATCCATCGCCGGGTCCATCGGCGGCGCCACGGGGAC
>JADZDV010000603.1 GCA_020850915.1 Chloroflexota bacterium
GTGGCCCGCGACCCCAAGCGCTACGGCGTGGACGCGCCGTACTTTGCGACCGTCGAGGACGGCGACGGCATCGTCGCGGCGGCAGCCATGACGCCTCCCTACGGCGTGATCCTCTACAGCGAACGGCCCGACCCGCAGCCGGGGTTGGACGCCATCGCCCACAACCTGTTGGAACACAGTTGGTTTGTGTTTGGGGTCAATGCGCGTGTGCCGTTGGGCGCGGTCTTTGCCGCCGCCTGGACGCGGTTGACGGGAACCCGCGCCGCGGTTGCGGTCGAAGAACGGGTCTTTGCCCTGTGGGAAGTGATTCACCCCGTCTACAGCCCCGGCAGGATGCGTCCTGCCACGCCGGACGATCTGGAGCTGGTGGCGCAGTGGAATGTGGACTTTGTCGCCGAAGCCCTGGCCGGTGTCGAAGCCAAGGACCTAGAAGGGGCACGGCGCGACGCCGAAAGGAATATCGCGGCGCAGACAGTCTATCTGTGGGATGACGGTGGGCTGGTGTCGCTGGCCGGGGTGACGCGGCCCACCCTGCATGGCATCGCGATTGGCCCGGTCTACACGCCGCCGGCCCTGCGCGGGCGCGGCTATGCCAGTTCGTTGGTGGCTGCCCTCAGCCAACGGCTGCTGGACGAGGGGCGCAGCTTTTGCACGCTGTTCACCGACCTCGCCAACCCCACCTCCAACCATATCTACCAGGCCATCGGCTATCGTCCGGTATGCGATTACACGGTCTACCGCTTCGACGCTATATAGGGAGTGGGCAGATGGGCAGTAGGCAGTAGGGTCCAGAGCCGGAGTATACTCCTTGAGGGTAAGCAGTGCTCTTGCCCTACTCTCCTCTGGACTTTGCGTTTTTGGCGACTCTGCGGTGAATTTCTCTGCCCCACTCCCTACTGCCCACTCCCTGCCTTTAGGGCTGGTAGTCGTAGTTCAGGCCGTGCGGCCAGACATCCTGCGGTTCATAGCCCAGGACGCGGCGCGCCGGTTCTAGCTCCATGCGTTCGAGGGTCTTGGGGATGCTGGTGGCAAAGACGGTCACCGACTCACCTTGGCCTGGCGTGGGCGATTCCACGCAGCGTTCATAAAAGCGCTGGGCATCGGCATGGCTAAAGTAGGTGTCGGGGCCGATGCGCGCGGCCTTGA